>PWXP01000485.1 GCA_003561895.1 Planctomycetaceae bacterium
AAACGGGGTAAAACGGGGATTGCTCACCGAGCTAGTGAACATCGAGAAGACACTGGAAATTACGGGATAAACCGCACTTTTCGGCAATTTCTGGAAAGTATCCGTTTCCGACCCGTGAACGGTTACCGGACAGGACTGCCCCCATTCGGGTGGTGCCAGGTCTGCCAACCTCACTATAGCGCGCAGCGACGGTGCGTCCCCGGGGGAACGGGCGGAATTCTTCCATCAGGATCGCCTTGGCCTCGCCGGCGGTGTAATCGGTCAACAGCGGCGCGGCCACCACCAGCCGCAGGCAAACGCCGCCGAAGCCCAGCGCAACCTTGTCGCCCAGCGTCCAGGCGCCCGGCCAGGATGCGAAGGTGCCGCCGGTCCGGCCGCGCGAGGGGGCGTCAGAGTTTCCCTGGCCGGAAAAACCGGCCCCGAATTCTGTTTTTTTTTGTTTTGTGCAGTGCCGGCGCGGGACTTCCGATTCCGTCCGTGGTATTATCGGGAGTAGGGTCCCAAGGGACGAACTCCGCAGGTATCCGGCAAAGCCATGCTTGTTTTAGCGCGTAAGAAGAACGAGAGCATTGTCATCCGCGACGACGTGGTGGTGACGGTGGTCGAGGTGCGCGGCGACAAGGTGCGGATTGGCATCGAGGCCCCGAAGGAGGTCAAGGTCCACCGCCGCGAAGTGTACGACGCCATCCGCCAAGCGGAAAAACGGGCGCAGGAGCAGTCGGACCCGCCCTCGGAGCCCCCGGCAGAGTAATCTTTCTTATTTTATCGCCAGCATGACGAGGTCGCAACTTTGGGCGCGGTCGTACGGGGCGCGATGGTAGTCGCCGTACAGGAGTACGGTCTCGGCGCCGGCCTGCCGCGCCATCCCCTCCAGTTCGCAAGCCTCGATCCCCAACATGGGGACCGACTCGGTGTGCGGGGGGCTATCGCCGGTTGCAGGAACGACAACGAGGTCGACGAAGCCGCCGGAGCCGCACCGGTGTACGCCCTTGACCAACAGCACCTCGCGCCCGGCCGCCGTCGCCCGCTTGATGGTCTGCCACACGCAAGGCCCGTCCGGCAGCCGCCACAAGTTGAGCAGGTGGACGATGACGGCGCCCCGGGGGCGGACCGCGGCGAGCAACTGCCGCACGGCCTCGGCGGCCGTTGACCGGTCGGGCGCCAGGGCCAGCGAGTTGCCCACGCAAACGGCCGCGTCGAACGGGCTGGAGGGGACCGGCTGGTCGAAGCCGCGCACCACCCAGCAGAGGCCGGGCGGATTGCCGAAGTTCCGCCGGGCCAGTTCGATCATCTCCGGGCTGATGTCGGCGGCCTCGACGCTCAGCCCCCAACGGTGAAACATGGCCGCGTGCCGCCCGCTCCCGCAGGCCGCGTCGAGCACGCTCTGCGCGCCGATTGGCTCGAACACGCCGCGGTAGAACGCTGCTTCCCGGGCGAGCCGCTTGGGCCAGTCGACCAGGGCGTCGTACACTTCGGAAAGGTTGGAGAACGCCGATTCGGGCATGGCGGTCCTCGATCGTTGTTGAAGTTCACGCTTCAGCGTGCTCCCGGTGCGACATCACGTATGATTCGGAACGCTGAAGCGTGAACTCCAACGAACGTGCAGTCTATCGGGCCATCCAGCCGCCGTCGACCAGGTACACGGCGCCGTGGACGTAGTCGGACGCGGCCGAGGCGAGGAAGACGGCCACGCCTTTGAAGTCGTCGGGCCGGCCCCATCGGCCGGCGGGAATGCGGGCGAGGATGGCCGGGTTCCGCTCGGGATCGGCCTGCAGCGCCGCTGTGTTGTCGGTGGCGACGTAGCCGGGCGCGATGGCGTTGACGTTCACGCCGCGGCCCGCCCACTCGTTGGCCAACGCCATGGTCAACTGCGCAATGCCGCCCTTGCTCGCCGCGTAGCCCGGCACCGTGATGCCCCCCTGAAAACTCAGCAGCGATGCGGTGAACAGGATTTTTCCGTGCCCGCGGGCGACCATGTCGCGCCCGAACTCCCGGCTGAGAACGAACTGGGCGCTCAAGTTCACTTCGATCACGCGGTCCCAGTATTCGTCCGGGTGTTCGGCCGCCGGCTTGCGGAGGATCGTGCCGGCGTTGTTCACCAGGATGTCGATGGGCGGACACTGCTCGCGAATGCGCCCAATCAACTCGTACACGGCGTTCCGGTCGGCGAAGTTGCACTGGTAGGGGCGAAAGGCGCGTCCTAGCGCAGTCACGTCCCTCTCGATCTCGCTACCGCTCGGCTCCAGTTGGGCCGACACGCCGACGATGTCTGCGCCGGCCTCGGCCAGCGCCACGGCCATGGCCTTGCCGATGCCCCGCCGGCAGCCGGTAACCAGGGCCGTCTTGCCGTCCAGTTTGAATCGTTCCATTACGTTCATGGTGTGCCTCATAGATTACGTGAATCGTGGGGCAGGTCTCCGGCTTGCCGAACCGCTTTCTCCGCCGGCCGAAGGGGACAGCCCCGGCGAACGGCTACCCCTTCATTTCGGGCGCGCGCTGGAGGATCTGGAGCATGTTTCCCTCGGGGTCGAGGAAGTTGCGCACCCGGCCGCCGCCAACGGCCTCCATCTCGTCGCCGGTCCACTCGACGCCCTTCTGCTCCAGTTCCGCCGCGGCGGCGTCGAAGTCGTCCACACGCAGGGCCAGATGCGACCAGCCGGGCGTCCACGTGGTGCGGGCCGGCCGCGGCGTGTCGTCGCGCGGCATCACCTCCAGCAGCGTGCCGTCCGGCGCGCGCAGGATCCACACCGGCTTCTCCTGACGCACCACTCTCTCATAACCCAGTACCTCGCAGTACCAGTCGGAAAGCCGGTCGACGTCTTCGGCGGCAACTGCCGGGTGATCAATGCCAGTGATTCTACTCATGATTCCTCCATGGGTTGTTGGACGGTCCAATGGAACAGGCACACGCCGCTGTGCCATCCCGGCTGCAGGACGGAGGCGCCGGACCCGTGCGGCTCGGCGGCTGGCTACAGATTGCGTTAGTGCGGGGATATGCGGACCAGCTTCGCGCAGCCTGTGGCGACGCCCGCGGCCGACGCGTTTTCACCGACGTCGGCAATTCTGGCTGCAAGATGACCGCATCGTCGCCCTTTAGGCGTGGCGCCGATTGCCCCCTGCGGGCGGAGGTTGCAACCCGAAGCAGCCGTCAGCGATTCCAGTCGGCCGATCGCCGAACCCGGCCGCCTGGTTTCACTTTCATGCGCGGGAGGAGTTGCCGGATGCGTTCGCGCGAGCAGCCGACGGCGCGGGCGAGTTCGGCCTGGGTCATTCCCTTGACTTTCTCGCCGAGCCGGTCGATCTTTTCGAGGGCGGTCCGCGGTTGCTTTTTCATCTTGAATGAGCCTTTCCTAACGGCTTTTTTCGGCAATTGTTACCCCCCTTCAGTATTCCCGGTCGGTGACGATGCCCGGCATGGGGACGGGATAATTGCCGTCGTCGTCGGCCTTGATGGGGGCGGGCGAGTCCATGGTCCACTGGTCCAGGCCCGGCGCGTACTCGTGGGGGCTGTTGAGCATCGCGTCCAGGGTCATTTCGCGGGCCGTGTGGGCCGCCATGCGCCCCAACGAGCTGACCACGCTGGCCATCACGCCATGTTCCACCTCGTTGAACGGCTGGTCGTCGCGGATGGCGTCGACCAGGGCGTTCCATTCGTTCTGGTAGGGGTTGCCCTCGCCGGACGGGATGTCCGATCGCCAGATGCGCTTCGAGTCGTCGAAGTTGTGGCCACGGCTCCTCACGCGATCCACGAACACGTCGGCCATGGCTACCAACTTGACCGGCCCCTGCCGGACCGACATGGCATCGCGGGCGGCGCCCGTGCCGCGGCCGCCGCAGCCGATCAGGACCACCTGGAGGGTGTTATTTTCGGCAGCGTGGACGTGGGGCACGGCCATGTCGGCCAGCGTGGTGGCCGCGGCCGCCCGGCCCGTATGCTTCAGGAACTGGCGGCGTGAGGGGGCGTGTGTTGCAGTTTCACTCATGGTCGGTCTCCCATATAAGCATGGACTGGCAGAATTTCCCGATTATGCGCCTGGCGTCCCGGCAATGCAAGAGGGGAGAAGGCATCCAGTATTCTAATCTTGCCTAGTCCCCCGGAAAAGCGGTGCGTCCCCCTTTTTTCGAGAACCGTAGGGCCCTCATTGACAGGCGCCCCCCTCCCAACTACTATGGAAGAGTGGGGGATTAACCGTATTTTTCAGCCCTGATAGGCAGGATGGAACGAAAGGGATCGAGTGAGCGAGAAAGCCTGGAGCGGCGTATTCGACGGGGCTACCGACCGTCGCGTCGAGGAGTTCACCGAGAGCGTGAGCTTCGACCGGCGGCTGTACGCGCACGATATCGCCGGATCGATAGCCCACGCTCAAATGCTCGCGACGGTCGGCCTGTTGACGCCCGGCGAGTGCCACCAGATTGAGCAGGCGTTGGCCGACATCCGCCTGGAGATCGAGCAGGACCGCTTCCCGTTCTCCTGCGAGGGGGAAGATATTCACATGCACGTTGAGGCCGCGCTGATCGAACGCATCGGCGATACGGGCCGCAAGCTGCATACCGCCCGGAGCCGCAACGACCAGGTGGCCACCGACCTGCGGCTTTGGGTCCGCGAGGCCATCGACCGGATCGACGCCCGGCTGGTCGAGCTGCAGCGGGCCTTCGTGGGGCGGTGCGACGCCGACTTCGACGTCATTCTGCCCGCCTACACCCACCTGCGCCGGGCGCAGCCGGTCCTGGCCCCGCACTACTGGCTGGCTTACTGTGAGAAGTTCGAGCGCGACCGCGGCCGGCTGGCCGACTGCCGGCGCCGGGTGAACGTGTGCAGCCTGGGCGCGGCGGCCCTGGCGGGCACCAGCCTGCCCATCGACCGGGCCGATGCGGCCCGCCGGCTCGGGTTCATCCACCCCCCCACCGGCGAGCCGCAAGTGACGGCCAACAGCCTCGACACCTCCAGCGACCGCGACTTCCTGCTGGAGTTCACCTTCGCATTGGGGGTGATTGCCGAGCACCTGAGCACCTGGGCCGAGGAATGGATTCTGTGGTCGACCGTCGAGTTCGATTTCCTCGCCCTGCCCGAGGCCTTCTGCACCGGCTCGTCGATCATGCCGCAAAAGGTCAACCCGGACGTTCTGGAGCTGATCCGCGGCAAGACGGGGCGGGTGATCGGGGCGCTCAGCACGCTTCTGGTGCTGGTGAAGGGGCTGCCGCCGGCGTACAACCGCGACTTGCAGGAGGACAAGCCGCCGGTGTTCGACGCCTTCGATACGGTCGACGCCTGCCTGGCCCTGGCGGCCCCCCTGGTGGCCGGGGCGGAACTGAGGCGCGAGGCAATCGCCGCCGGCCTGGAGCGGGGGCACCTCGACGCCACCACGCTCATGGAACACCTCATCCGCCGCGGCACCCCCCAACGAACGGCGCATGGAATCGTGGGCCGCTTGGTACGCAAAGCGCTCGACCACGGCGTGCGGCTGGCCGACCTTACACTCGATGACCTGCGGGCGGTCCATCCGGAAATGGACGAAAGCGTGTACACTGTATTAGGCGCCGAGCGCGCCGTGGCCGCCATGACCAGTTACGGCTCGACCGGCCGGGAGCAGGTCCGCCGGCAGGTTCAACGGTGGAAGGAGCGCCTGAAGGCCGCTTTGAAAGGTGGCCCGTCATAGTACTTATGTTGGGGTCAGTCATTATTGATACTTTTGCAATGAAGACGAGAACATCGCCGAAAACCCCTAGGCGTTCACAGGGTACCCTCGCAATGTTCGCGGCGGCGAGGGTATTCCTTCTGGAGAACCGTCTTTCGCCGCGAAAATAAAGCGGTCCCCCCTCGGCCGGTACCATCACCCGGAGCAGCATCATGAAGCCTTATCTGACGATCCTGGCCTTCGGCCCCCTGCTATTTGCCGGCATTCGGGCTGCGGCGTCGGAACCCCCGATATCGCCGGCGCATCGCCGCGCGCTCGACGCGCCGCTGCCCAGCCGCGAGGTCGACGCCTTGCTTCAGACGAAGCCGACTACGGCGGCCGAGTGCTTCCAGGCGGCCAAAATCCTCGCGGAATTGGACCGCCCCGAATTGGCGAAGGACTTCCTCGCCCGAATCCTGGAAATGGAACCCAACCGCGAACAGCTTGCCGAAATGGCCAACCGGTTCGGCTCGAGCGTGTTTCTGGACTTGGCGGCGCGGCCGGAACTGAACCCCGAAGCCGAGCAGCTTGCCGAGGCGGTGGTGGCCGCCGCCCGGCACGTCCGGCGCGACACTGGGCGGATCGAACAGTTGATCGGGCAGCTCGGGGCACCCTCGCCCGCGTAACGGAACCGGGCCATGCTGGGGCTGTTGGAGGCGGGCGGAGCCGCGATCGGGCCTATGGTCCAAGTGCTGGCCGATCCGCAGCGGGAAGCCGAGCACGCCGCCGTCCGCGACGCCCTGGTGGCCATGGGGGGTACGGCGGTCGATCCGCTTATGGGCGTGCTCGAAGACGCCGGCCCGGAACTGATGGGCCAGGCCGTCCGCATAATGGCCGCCCTGGAGAACGAGCAGGCCCTTCCGCGCCTTTTGGGCATCGCGTTCAGCCCGCAATACGATTCGCAACTGCGCGTCGCCACGCAGGCGGCAGTCGAGCACATCGCCGGGCGCCGGCCCGCCCCGGCCGACGCCGTGCGGATCTTGACAGAAATCGCCCGCGAGTATTTCGAACACGACCAGCCGGTGCGCGGCGCCGTGGAAGGCCGGGTCGAATGGTGGCACTGGGACGCCGAGCGGAGTGCGTTGGAGCCGCGGGAAGAGGCCGAAGACGTAATCCGGCGCCGGCTGGCCGCCCGGCTGGCCCGCGATGCCCACGCCATTGCGCCCGGCGATCGGGACGTGCAACACTTGCACCTTGCAACGATGCTCGAGGAGGCGGCGTTCGAGCACGGGCTGGGCAGGCCGTTGCCCATCGAAGAGGGCACCGCGGCCGCTCGGGCGCTGGAGGCCGGCCCGGCGGTTCTCGAAGAGGTGATGGAAGAGGCGATCCGCCGCGGCCACCCGGCGGTCGCCGCCGCGGCCGCCTCCCTCCTGCATAAAACCGCGACCGGTGGTCGCGCCCCTGAGTCCGCGCCCGCTGATCCCGCCCCCGAATCGCCGCCGGACGATCCTGCTTACGAGGCCGCCCGCCGTGCGCCGGAAGCCGACGCCGAGCCGGCCGACCGCCCGGATCCGGCGGAGTTGCTCATCCACCGGGGGGCATCGCCCTCGCCGCTGGTACGGGCGGCCGTTCACCCCGACCGCCGGGTGCGGATGGCCGCGCTGGAGTCGATCGTGGCCCTGCAGCCGAACCGCCCCTTCGCCGGATCGCATTACGTGCCGCAGTCGCTGGCGTTCACGGCGTCGACCGGCGGCGGGCCGAAGGCCTTGCTGGCCAGCCCGAACCGCCAGGAAATGCTCCGGCTGGCCGGCTTCCTGACCGCGCGGGGAATCGGTGTCGAGACGGCCACCAACGCCCGCGAAATGCTCCGGCTCGCCGCCTCCTCGCCCGACTACGTGCTGCTGCTGGCCGACTCGCGGCTGGCGAATCCCACCATCGACGTCGCCCTGCAGAACCTCCGCCACGAGTACCGCAGCGCCGATCTGCGGGTGGGGGTTTTGGCGCGGGCCGACGAGTTCCGCCGGGCGGAGCACATGGTCCGCCACGACCCGGCGGCCCTCTGGTTCGCTTGGCCGCGCGACGAAGCGGCGTTCGCCTGGCAGTTCGACCGGCTTATGGCGATCGAGTCCGCGCATTTCGTGCCGCCCGACGAGCGCCGGCAAATGGCCTCCCGGGCGATGGACCTGCTCGTGGAGATCAGCCGGCCCGAGCAGCGCCTGTTCGAGGTGCGTGCGACCGGCGACGTGGCCCTCCGGGCCCTGTACGTGCCCGAGTTGGCCGAGCGCGCCGCGGTGCTGGCCGGCCGGTCGGGCACGCCGGCGGCCCAGGGCGCGCTGGTCGACGTGGCCGGCCGCGATACGGCGCCCATCGAGTTGCGACGGGCGGCCGTCGCGGCGTTCGGCCGCAGCATCGAGCGGCACGGCATCCTGCTGACGACTGCGGAAATCCACCGGCAATATGAACGTTACAACGCCAGTGCCACGCGCGACGAGGCCACCCAGCAGGTGCTGGCGCACGTGCTCGACTACCTCGAAGCGCCGACGCTGGAAGAGCCGGAAGAGGATTGACCGGAAGCGCGGCGACCGCCGCGCACGCCCCATGCCACGCCACTTCCAATCCGCCGCCACGCATGAAGCCGGCCCTCCCATCCCGGGTCTGATCGGGTCGGGGCCGGCCATGGAACGCGTATACCGATTGACCCGCCAAGTGGCGCGCTCGAACGCCTCGGTGTTGCTGCTGGGCGAGACGGGCACGGGCAAGGAACTGATCGCGAAGGCGGTCCACCGCCTCAGCCCGCGCGGCAGCGGCCCCTTCGTGCGCGTCAACTGCGGCGCGCTGGCCGAGAATCTGCTGGAAAGCGAGTTGTTCGGCCACGTGCGCGGGGCGTTCACCGGGGCCATCGACAACCGCACCGGACGGTTCGAGGCCGCGCATACCGGCACGGTCTTCCTCGACGAAATCAATTCGACCACGGCCAAGCTCCAGGTGAAGCTCCTGCGCGTGCTCCAGGAGCACGAGTTCGAGCGGGTGGGCGATACGCACACCATTCGCGTCGACACCCGGGTCATCGCCGCCAGCAACCGCGACTTGCTGGAGGAAATCGGCGCCGGGCGGTTCCGCGAGGACCTATACTACCGGCTGAACGTGGTGCCCATCTACCTGCCGCCGCTGCGCGAGCGGCGCGAGGACATTCCCGCGCTGGTCAGCCACTTCCTGGGGGTTTACGGGAAGAGCAACGACCGGCACGTGCCGCACGTCGAGCGGCGGGCGCTGGAGGCGCTCCAGGCCTACGAGTGGCCGGGCAACGTGCGCGAGTTGCAGAACTACGTGGAACGGGCCGTCGTGCTGGCCCCGGCCGATGAACTGACCCTCGACTTGTTGCCCGCCGCGGTCCGCGGCGAGAAGCCGCGCCGGATCGGTCCCCGCCGGACGGCCGATCTGGAAACCGTCACCGCCGAACTGGTCGAGCAGGGTGTGGCCCTGGCCGGCCCCCACCCGCAGAACCTTCACGCGACGGTTGTCCACCGCGTCGAACGCGAATTGATCGGGCAGGTGATGGCCGCCTGCGAGGGGGTCCAGGTGAAAGCCGCCGCCCGCCTGGGCATCAATCGCAACACGCTGCACAAGAAGCTCCAAGAGTACGGCTTGGAGAGGTGAGGTTTGATGCTTGCCGGAGTCCAAATTCTCTGTTTCGCCGCCAGCTACGCGGTGGCACTGCTGCTGGAAGTATCGCGCCTGGTGTTCCGCAGCGGGGTGCGGGGGGCGCTGATGCTCGGCTTCGCCGCCGCCGGGCTGGTGGCCCATACGGTATTCCTCTATTACCGGGCTGTGCAGACGCCGGGCTCGCCCCTGTCGAGCGAACAGGACTGGTACCTGATGGCCGCCTGGCTGCTGGTGGTCGTGTACCTGTACCTGGTGTGGTATCACCCGCGTCAGAGCTTCGGGCTGTTCCTGTTGCCGCTGGTGCTGGCGCTGATTGGCACCGGTACGCTTTTGGCCCGGAGCGAGCCGTTCGCCCGCGAGCCCGCCTCGCGTGTCTGGGGGCTGACCCACGGCGCGGCCATCCTTCTGGCTACAGTGGCCGTACTGGTGGGATTCGCGGCCGGCGTGATGTACCTATACCAGGACCGGCGGCTGAAACGCAAGCTGCCCCCGCCACGCGGCCCGAGGCTGCCCAGCCTGGAGTGGCTGGCCCGGGCGAACGGCCGGGCGCTGGTCGTGGCCGTGCTCATGTTGGTCGTGGGCGTCATTTCGGGCGTGGTGCTCAACGCGCTTCGCCGCGCCGGCGGCCTGGACCTGCTGCCCTGGCACGACCCGGTCGTGTTCACCACGCTGATCATGCTCGGATGGCTGCTTGCGGCGATGGCCTTCACCGCCCGCTACCCCGCGCAGCGGCAAGGCCGCAAGGTGGCGTACCTGACGCTTGTGAGCTTCGTGTTCCTCGTCGTGGCCCTGGCCGCCATGCTGCTACTGGAAACCGCCCACGGCGGCAAGAAGCAGAGAGGGGGAATGGCGAATGTCGCAGCATCGGCCAATACGCCGGTTCGAGTTCACGCTTCAGCACTCGTTGGAGTTCACGCTTCAGCACTCGTTGGAGTTCACGCTTCAGCACTCGTTGGAGTTCACGCTTCAGCACTCGTTGGAGTTCACGCTTCAGCACTCGTTGG
>PWXP01000678.1 GCA_003561895.1 Planctomycetaceae bacterium
CAAGGTGAAGAGTGCTTGACAGACACAAGGGGTCGAGGGTATACTATTAGACAATAAAGGTCTGCAGCTCAGTTTAGAAAGAGAGACCAACACTTCAGTCAAATTCACAGACGCTCTCCGCTCACATTGAAACGAGCACGACGACCACAGTGAACGGCCGCTTGAGGCTACAAGAGAGCATGCTTGGTCGAGCGATGCGACCCTTTGAATCCAGGGATTTGCCCATATAGCGTTCTTGAGGACACGGCTGTTGATCTACGAGTTATCTGAACTCGGCTGAGTACGTCGCCCACTGGTAGCACGAGAGCGCTCCAGCCGTCAGTTTCGTAGTCAGGATCGCCTCAGAAGTATCCAGTTAGCGGTTCGTGTGTCACCTTGTCGTAGAGTCCATCTGTGGTAAACTGTGCCTAGCCGCAGGGTGACGGCCACCTATCGAAGACTGATCAGGAGCGAAATAGAGTACGATGCGACCACAGCTCGCAGTTCAGGGGACGACTGTCGTTCTTCGCGGACAGTTCAATCCCGCGATGTTTCATCCAGCGTGGCTTGCAGCTCACGATTTGATACGGGATCAGGAAGCCGACGCGGCAGAGATAAAGATCATTCATCCAGAGGCGGCAGTCTTCGATGTGGAATGGCTACAGGTTCGTGTAACGCGCGACAGATTCCAGGCTGCTAGTGTTCAAGAGGCGTACTATGAGGCTCTTCGGGACTTGGTGCTCGGTACGTTTACCATTCTTGACCAAACCCCATTGAGAGTCATGGGAGTGAACCGGGATTTTCACTATCAGCTTGGATCCGAAGAGGCTTGGCACACGGTTGGTGATCGTCTAGCTCCCAAACAGGATTGGAGTGGGATACTCAAGGAACCCGGTTTGAGGAGCCTTACCATGCAGGGACGACGGCCAGACAGCTATTCCGGCTACATTGGAGTCAAAGTTCAGCCATCCAACCGAGTCGACTTAGGGATCTACATTGAAGTGAATGATCATTATCAGCTGACCTCAGACTCGAACACGCCGGCTGGCAAAAGCGATGTATTCACCATCTTGTCCGAGGACTGGCAGGACTCGATGAAACGCGGTGTGGACATCGCCACGAGATTGACTGGCCTAGGAGATCTGGAGGCATAATGGCGCTATCGGTGGACAGTTTCTCCAGAGTCACAAGCTCAGAGGATGTCACGTTTGGTCTTGCTGGTGAGATTGATGAAGAAAGATGGCACGACCTCACGGGCATAGACTATCTTGCTAAACCTAACGTTGGCAATGCGAATCAGACCGACGTAGATCAGTTTGACGGCGAGTCCTATAGCGTGGATATGGGTCTGGGTGATCTCTTGGTCGTTCCTCCTGCTGTTCCTCAGCCAAGAGAGTACTTCCACGTAATACAGAAATGGGAGGGGTACGTCTTGGAGGTCGGCCAAGATGTATTCCTGGCTAGACTTGTTCGGATCGTAGGTGAAGGATCGGAGCTCGAAGCTGAGATATATCTCGAAGACGTGGAGCCCCCGGATCGCTCCTTGGTGAAACCGGGCGCCGTTTTCTATTGGAGTATTGGATACCTTATCAAGCCATCGGGCAATAGGTGCCGAGCTTCGCTCATTCGATTTCGTCGTCTGCCTCCTTGGGATGAGGCTGACCTGAAAGCTGCTCGTGCCGAAGCGGATGAGTTGATGAGCATGTTGGATGCTGGATAGTCAATTCTCCCCTCCTGCACGAGCTGAGCTGGAAGTTTCCCTCTTCGGACCTGGCTATGGGGAGGCCGTAGTGCTTCACATTGGCCAGGGCAAGTGGCTTCTGGTGGATTCGTGTCTGGACCCCGATTCGGGTCAACCTGCCTCGCTCAAGTATCTACGTGACCTCGGTGTAGACGTAGGGACAGCAGTTGAGCTTGTCGTTGCGACCCATTGGCACGATGACCATGTTCGTGGAATCAGTAGCCTTTTCGCGCACTGTCAATCCGCCGAGTTGGTTATCTCGAGTGCCCTGAGGACTCAGGAGTTCTTGACGCTCGCATCGCTGCACCGCGGTCCGTCGCCCATAGAAAGCTCGGGGCTAGAAGAGTTTTCTAGGGCGCTGCAAACCCTCAAGTCGCGGAGCCCGTCGAGGGCACGATTCAACCCTCCTAAGCTTGCAGTTACGGATAAGCTGCTATATCGTGAGCAGATTGAAGTGACCTTGAAACCTGTTGAGGTTACAGTCTCGGCACTCTCTCCGTCTGATGCATCGATAGTACAAGCCCAGTTAGCGTTTGCTGAGTTGCTGGCCGAAGAAGAACGAAGTAGAAAACGAGTCGCCTCTCCAAGACCCAATCACTCTTCAGTCGTCATATGGATTGAAGTGGCTAATCACCGGATGCTCCTCGGTGCGGATCTTGAGAGGACCTCTGATCGAAAGACTGGATGGTCTGTCATTCTGGATGAGTCGACCATAACCAACGATAAGGCTGATGTCTTCAAGACACCGCATCACGGATCCGAAAATGCGCACCATGAGAGAGTATGGACTGACTTGCTATCGGACAACCCCTTCGCCCTGGTGAGTCCTTTTCTCCGGGGCGCAAAACCCTTGCCCTCTCCGGCGGACGTTGAGAGACTCAACCGCCTAACGCCTCATGCCTATGCCACTTCTCGAACGAAGCTCCGAA
>PWXP01000154.1 GCA_003561895.1 Planctomycetaceae bacterium
TATCCAAGACACAGGCAGGTGACGAAACTCCGTCGGGTGGTTCACCTTCAACCAGCGAAAGAAGCGCTTGGATGTCCGAACGATCTTGGCGGCTGTACTGGGTGCCAGCGTGCCACTTAATCCGCTCGGACCTTCTGTAGCCAAAGCTGACGGAAACGCAGGTTGGATGTCCTTAGCGCAACTCAGGGGAGTGTCATCCGCCCAGATCAGGAGGTGCTTGAGGTAGGACCAATATCGACGCACCGAGCTGTCTTTCAGCTGAGCGACCTCGGAAAGATAGGCGAGGTATGCCTTAACCCTGAGGTAGTTGTCTCGGTTGACCACATGCCACTCCTCGGTTGACTGTGGCCCCACACCGGGGGCAGGCACCATGGAGAAGCGTCTTCTTTCCATCGGACTGTCTGACTGGATCGACTATCCGGACTGCCCGGCGACAGCGCAGGCAGTATCCTTCGTGGGGCTTGAGCTTCGGACCTCGTTGGGCATGCCTCTGATCCTCGACCCACCGCGCGAACTCCTCTCCATTGATCCAGATGTGGTTTCTGCCATCGCGCTCGTGAGGCAATCCCCTCCGGGCCCATCTCCGGATCCTGCGGCTTGAAGTGTCCAATTCTTGGGCAAGTTCGCGCACCTTATAGAGCATCGGCAGGAGCCCCGGGGCTCGCACGATCACTGAGTGTGGAATGCTCTCTGCGGTCGGCTGTTCGTCAATCATCTGCTTCTTGCCCTTAGTGCTTTGGGCTCCATACTGTGCTGGTTCGGCGAGGTCCGTGCGGTCACGAGCCCGACCTCTGCTCACCATCTGGTTGCCGTGACCATGATACTATCTCCGGTCGCACCGGCACAAGGTAGTATTGTGCCATTTCTGGATCGCACTCCTGGAGGAGGCGGCCTAGTAGAGCTCTGCTATGTGGTTGGCATCACGCCCGCGTGTCTCCCATCCGCGTTGCCACGGGTGGTTGAAGTCATGGAAGCCCAGTCTCTCGCCAAAGGTGTTGAAGGACATCCCGCTGGACCGATCGCACGGGGGGGATGTCCCACTTGTCCCTCGAGTTGAGCCCGAAATTAGGAGCGCGCAGTAATGACTGGAGCATACCAGCCTTTGCGGCCTACGCAAAAAGGCCGCCCTATTTGGACGGCCCCTCTGGCGGTGGTCGAGGACGCCACCAATCTATTCAGCCCCAATACCTCATATCGCTGTCAAAGAATCTGGCCCCCTACAGGACAGCTCAGCAACTCCGCGAGGCCACTCCGTTTGGCGAGGACCCACGATTCTTGATTCGCGACAATGACAGGAAGTATGGCACATCATTCGAACGAGTGGCATCAGGGATCGAGCTCCCAGGACGAACGCTGTGTGTGAGCGGTTCCTGGGCAGTCTCCGAAGGAGCGTCTCGACCACTTCGTGATTCTGAACGAGCGACGCGTGAGTCGGCTGGCCAAGGAGTCCAAGGCGACCTTCAACGGTGCTCGGCCCCATCAGGGCATCGAGCAGCGCGTACCGTGTCGCACAGCGCGATTGGACGCACCACGTGTCACTGCACCGCTCTCATCGCGTCCGGTGCTCAACGGTTTGCACCGCGACCACTGCTGGCTGGGAGCGAGCAGCCGTGAGCAGAATCCGGCCTAGTTCTTGACCCGCCATTGAGTCACGGTCTGGATAGCTAGTAGCCCGGCTTAAGGCTCTCCGCCCACCGGCCCGGTTGAGCTTGCCTGACGTGGTCAACTGCCGTCCACAGCCACCCTGAATCTGCGAGACCAGGGACGCTTGTGCAAACCTATTGGCTGATTCCCTACTGGAGGCGCCGTGCGATGCTAGACTCCCTGCTCTTCGTGGTCAACCGCTTGGGAGGGATGGACTATTCGGCCAGGACAGGTGCGATCCTATGACACAACCATCAAGCACGTGCCCAAAGACCTCTCTCGATCTCTTGGATCAAGACGGAGAGATTAGGCTCTGAAAAGGCTAAGTCAGGCGCCGGGATTCGATGATGCTTGATGTCGGGGGGAACATGCTTGTGATGAGGGTGACTGCTCGCCAATGTTGGATCATCGGGATGAGGCTGCGAATCATACCAGTACACCTTCTCGCCACCACGCCACGCTTCGTAGCTATAGCCTTCAATGGTCAGCGGGCCCGCGTCCCAGCTCAACCGCTCGTACACAACCAGGCGACGCTCTTCTTCAAACGACAACTCGCCTCTCAACTCGGCGTACAAACGCCCTCGCTGAACCAAGACTAACGTCGAACGCGTGATCGAAGGATATCGCTCCTGCAACGTGTAGACGAATCGCTCGTAGTCACGCAGGGACGAAAATGGCGTCATGGCGTGCTGTCTTGGCGATCATGCTGGACACTGAGTCGCTTTCCGCCCGCAGCTGGGCGATAACGGCCCGATACTGTTCCCGTCGACGTTGCCAAAGCTTGTAAGCACTGGCCCAGGCCGTCCAGTCCTGAACCCAGGCATCGTCAGGCGGTTCCTCTCCGTTCACATATCCCTCATAGAAAGTCTCGGACAGCACGTTGTATTTCCGCTCATAGCTGCGCAATTCATCTTCCAACGCGTAGATGTCTTGAAGAATGTCATCCAAAGTCATAGGTCTCCTCCTGTCCACTTCTCACCTCGATTATAACTCGGATGACCAA
>PWXP01000463.1 GCA_003561895.1 Planctomycetaceae bacterium
CCAGGAAATACTCGACGAAAGGCAGAGTCCCGGGAAAACGGATTCTCAGAACCATATCTAATAAAAACCAGAAGGCCAGCACCTGCAAAGTCGGCTGCACAAACAGCCACACCCCGCCCATTGTGGTGCCGGAGGTGCGCACAGCAATGTCCCGCCGCAGCAATAAGCCTAACAGATGCCGCTGACACCACAGGATAATCAGCGGCTGTTTAAGCCCATCAAGCGTGCGCAACACCAGACGCTGGGGCAAAGCTACAGACATCAATCAAGCCTCAAGACCCATGGCTTATCTTCCAGCGCTTGTCATGCACCGCTAGTAACGCAGAAAGCGTGCACCGGCAGCGCCCTCAAACACCACATACCAGTCGTCGTCGATCCAGACCCATTCCATGGCAAACTGATCTTGGCGCGGCGGCATTTCGAATTCCTCGCCTTCAATGGTCAAACGCGGTACTTCTGCAACCCCTTGAGTCACTACCGAAGCGATATTGTCAAGAATAATCGCCTGCAGCAATTCGGACTCATGAAAACGCATCCGCCGCTGACCTATAACAAATCCATCACGCTCCACGCGAGCGCGCATTCCCGGATCAAAAAAATCGTAAACCTGCTCATGCTCACCCGCCACTCGCAAGTCCCAGAATTCGGTCACGCGCTGTTCCAGGCGTTGCCGTTTTTCCTCCTCAGTCAATGTGGCGAATTCCGGAAGTTCTAATCCCTCATCATGCACCGGGAAGCTGGCATGATAAACTCCGCGACGGCGGTAGGCATTGTCATAAAAACGATCATAAACTATATGCACAGTATCCTGTTCAACGCTTAAGCGCGGATAGGTGGCTAAATAACGACCGGGTGGCAAAGCAGGCTGGGGCTTAGCCCATGACTCGCCCTGATCCACTGACCAACTCAGATACACATTAGGGCGAATGTCCCGATAATCCTCCCAAGAAGCGACCAGTACACCATGCTCCGTGGCTACGATACCGGGATTCATAGCGCTGGTCATATTATGTGCTCGTCCCACATCCAGACGTTGCGGCGTACCCTGCCAGGTCAAACTTTCCGCATCCAGACGGGCGGTGAACACCTGAGGGCTGAGACTGCGCCGGGCTTCATCCCGACCATGCAACTCCAGGGTAAAGACAATATGCAGATAGCCATCCTGCCGGGTGGTATCAATCTGCGATACAGCGGCGACATTGTGGCGATCCGTACCCGGTGCTGGTGGCAATTCTTGCCAATGGTCACCGCCATCAGCACTGTGATAGCCGATGATGCCGCGACCGGGCACATAACCCAGCAACAACACCGTGCCGTCCAGTTCCCGCAGCGCATCGGCGGTAAAAAAATGGCTCTCAAACCGGCCTAATTCCTCCTCAGGACGCCAGTTGAGTCCGCCATCTTCAGAAACACGCGCCACAACCCGGGTCATATTTTCTGGTAAGCGCTCCTTCCAGGTAGCAATGAGCCGTTCTCCTTGAAAGACTAACTGCGGCTCAATAGCAAAGGGCTGTTCAGCACCATCGAGGCGAATGTCCTGCTCCAGCCACGTAGCGCCGGCGTCATGAGAGACATTGACATGAATCCGGTAACGGGGCAGACGCTCGTCATGGTAGGCCACAGCCACCCTTCCGTCACCATCACTGACCAAGAGATAGGTAGGCAATACCCCGCCCTCGGTATTGAGTTTTACCACGGGTTCAAAATGCTGGCCTTGATCAACAGAGCGGCGTAAAAATAAATCTTTATTACCATCGACGCGCTTTTGCCACCAGGTGGCAAACAAGCCTTCTGGACGGTGGTATAACCGCAAATGCTTGCCGCCCTCACGGGACAGCGCCGGAACGCCCTCATCCATCAATATATCGCTGTCATCGGAACGGAAGGTGACCCGACGCTCAGCATTAAGATAGAGTATTTTTGGTGCTTGCTCTATGGTGACTACCGCAGCGCCCTGATCAGGAGCCGAACCAGGAATCGACTCCAGCAACGGGGACTGAGCTACTGCTGATCCGCAAATCAGCCATAACGAGGCCAGCGTCAACACCAACAATGACGCAGATTGTACTCGCATACTGTCTCTCCTGAACGCACAAATTAAAACACCGACTAAAAAGCCGGTGTTGGCACTACATGAATCACGAGGGTGGCGGCAAAATTCACCACCCTCTGAGTCAACTCACAGCATCAGATATTCGGGAACGGGTTTTCTTCACTGATGACAGTGGCAGGCGTACCCAGTTCGTTGGTAAACTCAATTTTGTACACCAAAGAGCCTGTGGTGAATGGGCTGAACGGGGCCACCGTATTGGGCACGCTGGCAAACCAGCCCCAGCCGCCCATACGAGTAGCATTAAGCTGGGCGGTGGTCAGCAGATCGTTGCGATCCACCACATCGTAGCAGACCACATCGACGGTACGACCGCCTGACAGGAAGTTCTCGTCGCGGTCAAACACCCCACCGAAACCGTTGACCAAGGTCACCGCACCGTTCCAACCATTACGGTTGTCCATATCCGCACCGGTAACCAACACATACCACGAGGTATCCACTACATCGACGGGATACCAGGTAAAGTCATGAGACAGATGGCTGGTGAAACCCAGTGCACCAAAATCACCGGCGGCACCAGGGCCAATTGGC
>PWXP01000532.1 GCA_003561895.1 Planctomycetaceae bacterium
CTGAAGCGTGAACTCCAACGGGCACGCTGAAGCGTGAACTCCAACGGGCACGCTGAAGCGTGAACTCCAACGGGCACGCTGAAGCGTGAACTCCAACGGGCACGCTGAAGCGTGAACTCCAGCGGGCACGCTGAAGCGTGAACTCCAGCGGGCATTACTCGTCCAGCCGGTATACGGCGTACACCGGGTTCCGGTAGACGACCGGCAAGGGGAGCGCCGGCCGCGCAAAGGTTACAGCATAACGGGCGCCGTACTGGCCGCCAAGGCGCCGGAGCCTCTCCGGGGGCTGTTCCGAGAGCGTCCGATACCAATACTCGCCTGGCACGGCGCCCCGGGCGGCGTGCAGGTTGTCCATGCGGCGCCACCACTCGACCAGTCCCTCGGCATCCTGGGGAATCTCCTTCCAGTTGGCCACCTCCGGCTGCCCGGAATACCACTTGAACGTCTGCGTCATCCGATCGGTGAGGAACAGGGCGTCGGCCTCGATGTCCGTCGAGGCGGCCAGGAAGTCGCACAGGTCGCGCCAGGCGAGGTAATCGCTGCGGTAGCGTTCCAACCGGTGGGGATGGCGCGACATGCGGTAGGCGCGGGGCGGCTGCGGCACAGGGCGTTGGATGGCGTGGGCGCCTACGTGCAGCACCGCCAGCGCCGAGGCGGCCACGAGCCACCGGCGCGCCGCGACCGGGCGCCGCGGCCAAAGCTCGGCAATCGCCGCCGAGCCGACCAGCGCGACGCCCATTGGCACGGCGAAGTCGGACAGCCGGAACCAATAGAATCGCAACAGGCCGGCGGCCAGAGCCCGGTCGACCAGTTCGAGCGGGGTCAGCAGTGCACCCGCCACGGCAATGCCCACCGCGGCGAGCACAAATGTGTTGATCCGGGCGAAGCGTTCGCCGAAGCGGTCGTTCGTCCACCGCCACAGCACCGCCCAGAACACCGTCAGCGCCGCAAACCGCGCGATGAAATGCCAGGGGATCAGCCTCAGCGCCAAGTGGTGCGGCAGGCGGATGTACACGTAGATTTCGTAGGCGGCGCGAAGGATGGCGCGGTCGGCCCCCAGGTCGAGCAGCACGACAGGCACGAGTCCCGGCAGGGCCAGCAAGCCGCCGGCGGCCAGTCCGGGCAGGATGGCGCGGAGGGGAGGACGTTGCTCTCCCGCGGCCCCCCAGGCGACGGCCGCCGCCAGGACCGACCATCCGCCCACCAGCACGTGCAGCGAGGAGGCGATGCCCAGGAGGATGAAGCACCGGTTCCAGCGCGCCCGGACCAGCGCTTCGAGCCCCAAGAGCACGAAGGCGTAGGCGAAGCCCTTGCTTTCGACGCCGCCGACGACCCACTCGCCGGCCATGTGGAACCGTTCCATCAACCCGACAAACAGCGCGGCAGTGAGCACGGCCCAGCCGGACCGGGGCAACAGCGCCGTGCTGAGCCGCCGCCACCCCCAGGCCAGCAGGCCCCACGTGAGCAGGCGCCCCACCCACGCGAACGCAAGCGGCGGAAGCAGCAGCGCCAGCCAGCCGAAGGTGAAGTAGAACACCTGGTGGGCGTCGGCCGATTCGAGGAAGAAGTCGCCCGCCGCCCACGCCGGATTCCAGTAGTGGATGGCCTTGCCCAGGTAATAGGGCTCGTTCACCTCCGGGACCGGCCAGGCGCCCTGGAGGAAGAACACCAGGAACACCAGGGCAGTTTCTACGAGGGACCAAGCGGGGCGGTGCGAGCCGGTGGGAGCGTTCACGGCTAGGATCACCGTTCGAGGGCCGCGATCGCCTTGAAATCGTCCTTCAGCGACCGATAAAGCTGCTGGTACACCGGGAAGGCTTGATCGTAATAGCGCTTCGCCTTCCGATCGGCCGACGTTTCACTTACGACGCGGATGGTAGCTTTACAGGCCTCGCGGACGTTCTTGAAGGCCCCGGCGCCCACGGCCGCCAGCAGGGCCACCCCGTAGGCCGGCCCCTCCTCGCTGTTGATGGTCACCACCTTGCGGCCGAACACGTCGGCCTGGATCTGCCGCCACTGGGGGCTCCGGGAGCCGCCGCCGGACGCGCGGATCTGACGGATGGGCACGCCCAACTGCTCGAATATCGTCAGGCTGTCGCGCATCGAATAAGCCACGCCCTCCATGATCGCCCGGATCAAGTGGCCCCGCGTGTGGGCCATGGTCAGGCCGACGAAACAGCCGCGGGCATCGGGGTCGGCGTGGGGGGTTCGCTCGCCGGAGAGATAGGGCAGGAACAGCAGGCCTTCGGCCCCCTTGGGCGTTTCGGCAGCCTCTTCGGTGAGCAGGTCGTATACATCCCGTTTCTGCCGTTTGGCCAGGGCTACGTCGGCCTTGCACAGTTCGTTGCGGAACCACTGAAAGGAGCCGCCGGCGGCGAGGGTCACCCCCATCATGTGCCACTTCCCGTTCACCGCGTGGCAGAAGGTGTGGATGCGTCCCTCGGGATCGATCTTCACTTCGTCGCTGTGGATGAACATTACCCCGGAGGTGCCGATCGACGTGGAAAGCACCCCGCGTTCGACAATGCCGTTGCCCACGGCCCCGGCCGCGCAGTCGCCGGCCCCCCCCACCACGACGCAGTCGGTCGAGAGGCCGAGCAGCCGGGCGGCCTCCGGCGTGAGGTTGCCGGTCACCTGTTCCGACTCGTACACGGTGCCGAACAGATCGGCGTCGAGTTCGAGCCGGGATAGGAGTTCCGCCGACCAGTTGCGCTTGGCCACGTCGAGCAGCAACATGCCGCTGGCGTCGCTCACGTCCGTGGCGTACTCGCCGGTCAGGCGGCGGCGAATTTCGTCCTTCGGCAGGAGGATCTTCCGCGTTTTTGCGAAGTTTTTCGGCTCGTGGTTCCGCAGCCAGAGGATTTTCGGGGCGGTGAACCCGGTCAGGGCCGGGTTGGCCACCATCTCGATGAGCTGCTTCCGGCCGCCCGCCCGCTGTTCGATCTCCTCACATTCGGCGGCGGTGCGTTGGTCGTTCCACAGGATCGCGCGGCGGACCACTTTATTGTCCTTGTCGAGGAAGACCGACCCGTGCATCTGGCCGGAAAGCCCGATGGCCTTCACATCGGCGGCCTTCAGCCGGGCCTTGCGGACCACCTGGCGGACCGATTTGACGGTGGCCTCCCACCAATCATTGGGGTCCTGCTCACTCCAAAGGGGTTTGGGAACGTAGCAGGGGTAGGTCTCCATGGCCGCAGCCAGGATCTGCCCTTCGGCGTCCATCGCCAGCGTTTTCGTGCCGGAAGTGCCAATGTCGATTCCCAGAAACGCGCTCATGGTGTCCGAATCCTTTTCCAGGGGGTGGGGGATGGGGCCGGGGTCCGACCGTGCGAACGGGGCTCGGGCCGGTCGGCTCCTCACCGGCCAACAGGCCGGCCGCCCGTCCGAGAACGGATGAAAATAACGGCCGAGTAAACTGCAAATTATAGCCTGCCCGCGCCGCGGCCGCCAAGAGCGTGTTCGTCTGTATAGTTCTTGCCGGTTGCGGTCCGGTCAAGTGCGATGAATAAAGGTCGAACACGCGAAGAGGGACTCCCGGGGTATTCGGGCACCTCGGGAGAACCGCCCAGGTCCACCCGGCTCATGCAAGATTCATTCGATCCCTATCAACAGTGGCTGGAAATTCCGCCGGACGCGCAGCCGCCGCACCACTACCGGCTGTTGGGGCTGGAACGGTTTGAGAGCGACGCGGTCGCCATCGAGTTCGCCGCGGCGGAGCGCATTACGAAGCTGCGAGCTTTCTTGGAGGGAGAACGCGCAGCCTCGGCCAAGCAACTCCTCCAGAAAATCGGCCGTGCGCGCGACGTGTTGAAAGACCCGGATCGCAAGAGGAAATACGACGCTGAATTGAGAAAGCCGCCAGCCGAACCGCCGCCCCGTCCCGCGGCGAAAGCGGTCGCTGTGCCTGAGGACGACGCCGCCCCTGATCCAACCACCGCGGCCCCGCCGGAAATCGTGATCGACACCGGGCCGGCGCCGGGCGCCGCCGCGCGCCCTTCACCCGGCCGCGGTGCAAAGGGGCAAAAACCGGCCTCCACACCGCCGGCCGCCCAACTGCCGGAAAAATCGTCCCGGACGCCAGGCAGGCCTCCGGCGCCGCCGCGCGCCCTTCACCCGGCCGCGGTGCAAAGAAGGCGAAGGAACCGGCCTCCCCGCCGCCGGCCGGCGAACTGCCGGAGATCGTCACCGACGCCGGGCCAGCCCCGGGCGCTGCAGCGCGACCGGCGTCGGCCTCGTTGTCGGGCGCCACCGCCCGCGCTTCCGCCGGCCATGCCCGAAAATCGGCCGGCCGCAAGCGGTCACAAGCGGAACTGGCGGCTTGGTGCGTTGGCGGCGTTCCGACTATGCCATTCCCCATCGCCCCGCCCTGTTCCAACGATCGCGAGCGCTGCTCAATGCGGCGCTCGCTGCCGAGAACCACACCGCCGCCGGACAGGCCATCCGCGTGGTGATGGCCGGCGCCCGGGCCGCGCGCGACCATCGTCTCATCCGCGAACTGGAAGAGTTGCAACGGCAGATTCGCGCTGCGGCGCCGGGGGAAGATCGTTGACCCCGCCGGGATGCGCGCGATTGACGTTGGCGGTTCGTGGCGGGTACAATCCATCGTTGAGGGTTATGTTTCGTAGCGTAAGGAGAATCCGGCATGAATCGGCTCGTAGTCAAGTCGAGGGTGGGCAGCGATGGCATCCTGTACGTGTCGCTGCCGGTCGGTCTGGCCGACGCTGACCGGGAGGTTCAAATATCGGTTGAACCGGTCAGCCGGCTGGTGCCGACAGCGGAACAGTGGAGACAAGCCATCCTGGAAACCGCCGGGAAGTGGCGGGGAGAATTGGAGCGACCTGACCAAGGCGAGTATGAAAAGCGGGAGCCGCTTTCGTGAATTACCTGCTCGACACCAACTCGGTCATCGACCACCTTCGCCGAGGCTTGGGGTCGGAGGTCACAGCGAAACTGGCTGCCACTCCGCCCGGCAGCGTTTATTTCTGCTCCGTCGTACTGGAGGAATTACTGTACGGAGCGAGACGCAGTGGTGCAGCTTACCAAACCGCCAACCTCGCACTGATTGCGACACTCAGACGACGGTTCGTATCGCTGCCATTCGATGACCACGCTGCCGACGAGTACGGAAAGGTTCGGGCGCACTTGACAGCCGTTGGAACGCCCATCGGGCCGAACGATTTGATGATTGCGTCCATCGCTTTGGCCCATAAGATGACCCTTGTGACGCACAACACGGTCGAGTTCAGCCGCGTACCGGGTCTGGTCCTGGACGACTGGCAGCAAGCGACTTGATCGGCGTCCTGCAACTTGTTCGTGCGGCGGCGGGTCTGCTGACGGGCATGGTGCCCCGATTTCGTACGCTGGCGAACAATCGCCATTGTGAACAGTAGGCAGCATGCCTGGTCCAATTGACTTTGGAACGTCGCGCCTTTGACCTATATGCAACTACCTGACCCACCACGCCGCCACACGCTCCGAACGCACGCAGGCCCGCTGCTTGGCCTTATCGCGGCCGTTCTCGTCCTGGCGGGCTGTCCTTCCCCGGAACCCGAGGCGCCGGAGCCCGAGGCGCCGCTTGCCGGCACCGAGTTGCGGCTGACCATCGTGGCCGATCCGGCCATGGCCCGGTCGGCGGAACGTTTGCGGGGCGAATGGAACGCGCAAACCGGCGGCCGGTTTTCCGTGGCGGAGGCCACGGCTGAGGAGGTGCTCGCCGCCGCCTCCCTGCCCGGCGATGCCGTCATTGTGCCGTCGGCCCTGTTGGGCCCGCTGGCCCAGCGCGACGGTATTGCCCCGGTTCGGCCGCGGACGCCATCGGCCGATCCGTTCGCCGCGCAGCCGTCCGCGCAGCCGTCCGCGCGGGCGGCCGCGCGGGCGGCCGTGTTCGAGGCCCTGCGTCGCGGTGAGGCCGTGTGGGGAGCCACGGCGATGGGCATTCCCTTCGGTTCGCCCGTGCTGGTGTGTTACTATCGGGCCGACCTGCTCAAGCAGGTCGACCGCCGGCCGCCGCGCACCTGGGAAGAGTACCGAACCCTGGCATGCCTGTTGGCCGACGCGAATCCGGGCGCGGAGGTGTGGCACGGGGCGATGGAGCCGCTAGGCCCCGGTTGGGCCGGGGTCGTGCTGCTTGCCCGGGCCGCGCCGTATGCCAAGCATCCTGCCAATTATTCGGTGTGGTTCGACATTCAAACCATGGCCCCGCTCATTGCCGGCCCCCCCTTCGTCCGCGCGTTGGAGGAACTGGTCGAAGCGGCGAAGCTCGGGCCGGCCGAGTCGCTGGAATTCGATCCGGACGCGGTGCGCCGGGCGTTCTGGTCGGGCCGTACCGCGATGGCGCTCAGTTGGCCCACCGCCGCGGCGGCCGATGTGCCCCGGGACGCCGCGTTCGGCGCCGGCTTCGCGGAGTTGCCCGGCTCCGGCAAGGTGTATAATATCAGCCGCACCCGATGGGACGCGCGGCCCGAGGACGGGTGCTCCTACGTACCGCTGTTGGCGATTGCCGGCCGGCTGGGGGTGGTGAGCCGCGAGGCGGCGCACCCCGGCGCCGCACAAGAGTTGCTTGCCTGGCTTTCGGGCCCCGAGTGGAGTACCACCGTCAGCGCCAGAAGCCCGACGACCACGCTCTTTCGCCGGGAGCACCTCGCGGCTCCCGGCGTATGGGTGGAGCCGCCCGTCGGCCGAGGCGCGGCGGCCCAGTACGCCAAGGCGACCGAAGCCGCCCTGGGGCGCCGTCATTGGGTTACCGCCCTGCGCATTCCCGGCCGGGAAAGGTACTTGGCGGCCCTGGATCAGGCGGTCCATGCGGCGGTGCGCGGCGAAGCCAGCCCGCAGGAGGCCCTCGACACGGCAGCCGCAAGCTGGCGCGCCACCACCGACGCGCTGGGGGCCGACGCTCAGAGAACGGCCTACCGCCGCAGTCTCGGCCTGGCGGACTGAGAGCCGCGTCAACCGTCTACCAGGACGAGTTTGGGAGGGCGGACCTTGTGGCCCACCACACGCCCGTACCGCGCAACCAACTCGTGGAAATTGTAGCGGAGGACCTCCGTCAGGACCGCCGGCGGCCACGGGCGCAGCCACTGCTCGAGCAGCTCGGCCACTCGGGCGTCGTACTGCTTTTGCGAGCCTCCGTGCGCGAAGCAGCGGCCGTTGAAGCGGCGCAGGTCGCCGTCGAACTTGGGGCCGATATGCCACAACTCGTGCATGACCGTGGCAAGCTTTTCGCGGAAGGGGAGGTTGAGGTACCGGGGCAGGTAGAAGGTAAGCACGTAGAGCATCTCGCGGCCGTCGGGTGCGAAGAGGCGTTGCACGCCCCATGTGCGGCCCCCATGCACCCAGTATCTCCCGCCCCCGGCAAACCGCAGGGGCGTGAGTGCGGCGTACAGGCCGTGGGCAGTGGGCTTACGGGCTTGCGTGAAACCGACCGCTACGCGATCGATGTCGATGTGCGCCAGCGGCGGGGTTTGGGCAACCATATGGTCGCACAGTCGCCGCATCTGGGCCGTGAAGTCGAGTCCCTCCGCAGGCGAAGCAGGCGCGTTCGACGCGCACCGGGGCGCCCGCGGTTTCCCTCGTGCACCGGCTGCCATTTCCGGTTAGCTCCGTCCGTTGATAACTGTTCACCGGGGACTGGGCCATTTTTCGGCCAGCAGACCCTACTTTCAGGGAACAACCAATGCCGAACCATGGACCACACCCCTTACGGGCCGAAGGGGACGGCTCCGTCCGTTGAGCGAACGCCGGGCGGCTACAACGAACTCACTCGTCGCCCTGATCCTCCGGTTCGGCGGCGGGCTCGGGCTGAAGCTCGGGTTCGGCCTCGAAGGTAGGCCGAGGAGCCTTGCGCTGCTCCCGGTCGTGCTGGCCGACGAACTCGAGAATGGCCCGCGGACCCGCGTCGCCCAGGCGGGGCTTCGCCAGGCGCAGGATGCGGGTGTATCCGCCGTTGCGGTCGGTGAACCGGGGAGCAACTTCCTCGAGGAGGACGGCCACCGCCTGCTTGTCGCCGAGGAGGCGTATCAGGCGTCGGTGGGCGTCGACGGCCGGGGCCATCGCACGGTTCCACTCCTGCCACTGCTCGCTGTGGCGCCATGCTCGCCATTTCTCGCTGTGGCGCTCGGCGTTCGGTTCGAGTTTTGTGGCGGCCTCCTGATGGGGGATGGCCCGGCAGGCGAGGGAGACGCACCTTTCAACCAAGGGGCGCACCTCCTTGGCCTTGGTCAGGGTGGTGATGATGCGGCCCTTGACCTTCGGCGCGTTCGCTTCGCCCTCGGCATCGCGCTCGGTGAGGATGAGCGCGCTGGCCAGGTTCCGGAGCAGGGCCCGCTGATGGTTCGGATTCCGGCCGAGTTTTCGGCCTCGTTTGCGGTGTCGCATGGCAGTGTTTCGATAGGGAAAGGCAAGGCGGCCGGGAAAGGCCGCATACTACAGCGGGGTCGCCGGGGCGTCGGGCACCCGCATGCCCGGCCGCAGCCCGATGTCGGCCAGCTTCTCGCGGACCTCAATCAGCGTGGTCTCGCCGAAGTTGCGGAACTTGAGCAATTCATCCTCACTGCGGGTTACCAAATCGCGAACGGTGTTGATGCCCTCCAATTCGAGGCAGTTCGACGCCCGGACCGAAAGGTCCAGTTCCGAGACACTCATCGACAATTTGGCCTCGATGGCCAGGTCCAGGCCGGCCGCTCCCGGGGCCCGCGCCTCGCTGTGCACCATGGGCCCTAGTTGGGTGTACTGGACGAACGGGTTGAGGTGCTTGCGCAGGATCTTGGCGGCTTCGACCATCGCCATTTCCGGCAAGACGGATCCGTCGGTCCAGATCTCCAGGGTTAACTTGTCGTAGTTGGTCTTCTGGCCCACCCGGGTTTCTTCCACCTCGTACCGGACGCGCACGACAGGGCTGAACGCGGCGTCGACGGGAATGATACCGATTTCCTGGGCCTGGGGTGTGTGCTCGGCGGCCGACACGTACCCCCGGCCGTTCTCCACGACCATTTCCAATTGGAAGGGCACGTCCTCGGTGAGTGTGGCGATGACGTGGTCCTTGTTGACCACCTCGATCTGATCGTCGGTAAGGACGTCAGCGCCCTTGACCACGCCGCGCTCGTGCTTCTCGATGCGGATGACCCGGGTCTGCTCGCTGTGGTTCTTCACGATGAGCGACTTGACGTTGAGCACGATGTCGTTCACGTCCTCGACCACGCCGGGGATGGTGGTGAACTCGTGCTGCGCCCCGTGAAGTTTCACTTGGGTCACGGCGGAGCCTTCCAGACTGCTCAGCAGGATGCGGCGCAGGCTGTTGCCGATGGTAACGCCGAACCCCCGCTCGAAGGGTTCGGCAACGAACTTGCCATGGGTGGCGATTAGGGATTCGCGTTCGACAATGACTTGACTGGGCAGTTCGAGTCCGCGCCATCGAATACGCATAGGAGCCCTCCGGTCGGGGGAATATACGGCGATAATAATGGAAAACAGGGCCAGGTGATGCCGGCTACTTGGAGCAAAGCTCGACAATCAACTGGGTTTGGACGGGGATGGAGACGTCCGCCGCCTCCGGCAAACGGGCGACGTGCCCTTCGGGCGATTCGCCGGCGACCAGCGAGAGGAATTCAGGTACCTCGCGGCCCGGCTCCGCCAGGTTGTTCTGCACCTGCTGGAGGCTCTTGGGGCGGTTTTTCACGCGGATGACGTCGCCGGGACGGATCAAGTAGCTGGGGATGTCCACCCGGCGGTCGTTCACCGACACGTGGCCGTGGCAGACCACCTGCCGGGCCTGGGCCCGCGAGAGCCCGAACCCCAACCGGCACACGATATTGTCCAGCCGGCGTTCCAGTAGGCTCATCAGGGCTTCGCCGGTGTCGCCGCGCGCCCGCTGGGCCATCCGAAAATACTTGCGGAACTGCCGCTCCAGCACGCCGTAGTAGTTCTTGACTTTCTGTTTCTCGCGGAGGTGGATGCCATAGTCGGTGGGCTTACTTCGCCGAGTCGACTGCATGCCGGGCGGCGATTCCCGTCGCTCGAACCCGCACTTGGGGGTATCGCAGCGCGTGCCTTTCAAAAATAACTTCATGCCTTCGCGGCGGCACATTCGGCAAACAGGTCCGGTTCTACGAGCCATGATTTGGTGTTCTCCCGATTACACGCGGCGGCGTTTCTTGGGCCGGCAGCCGTTATGCGGCAGCGGAGTGACGTCTTCGATAGACTTGATTTTCAAGCCGGCGGCTTGCAGCGCGGTGATCGCGCTCTCGCGACCGCTCCCCGGCCCCTTGACCTTCACGTCCACCTCCTTCATGCCGAATTTCACGGCTTTCTCCGCCGCCTGCTGCGCCGCCAACTGCCCGGCAAAGGGGGTGCTCTTACGGCTCCCCTTGAAACCGCTCGTCCCGGCACTGGACCAGCACAGCGCGGCCCCCTTCGTATCGGCGATGGTGATCGTGGTGTTGTTGAAGGTGGCCTTGATATGGGCCACGCCCACGGCCACACTGCGGCGCGCCTTTCTGCGTTTGGTCTGCTTCGCCACGAACGGTTCACTCCTGAGGATGGTTCGGTATGGTTCCCTTGTCGGCCGCGCGAACGGCCGAGCCTGATCTCCGGCCCCGGTGCCGGGTTATCGCATGTCCTTCACGCCCTTCTTGCCTGCCACTGTCTTCTTGGGGCCCTTGCGGGTGCGGGAATTGGTGCGCGTCCTTTGCCCCCGCACCGGCAGCCCTCGCCGATGCCGCAGGCCGCGGTAGCACCCGATGTCGCGCAGCCGCGCGATGTTCTGCGCCATCTGCCGTCGCAATTGCCCCTCGACCGTGTAATCCTTGTCGAGCAGGGCAGCGAGCCGGCCGAGTTCGTCCTCTTTCAAGTCGCGCGCGCGAACCTGCGGTTGGATGCCCGCCTTGAAACACAAATCCCGCGCCGCCCGCGGCCCCACCCCGTACAGGTACGTCAGCGAGACCCATGTCGGACGATCGTTCGGAATGTCAACACCCAGTAAACGCGGCATTCTATGGTACTCCTGGCAGTTCGATAGCGGGCGGCACGGATCACCCCTGGCGCTGTTTGTGGCGGGGATTGATGCACACGACGAACACGACGCCGCGGCGCCGCACGATCTTGCAATTTTCACAAATGCGTTTTACGCTGGCTTGGACTTTCATCGCACACCCGTACTGTTCTTTCCTGGCAATTGTAGGGCAACGCTCTACAGTATACGCTCTGCCGGTATCCATCCACAAGCCCCCCCCGGAGGCAAAAATCCGCCGAGTTTGGTTTTCGGCCGATATTGCCACTTTCGGGTGAGTTACATAGCACAAATTGGGTTGTTTTGGATGGCCGGTTTGCGGGGTTTGGGACGCATTTTACTGTTGAGCGTCATTTTACTGTTGAGCGTCTTACTTGGCCGCGACCACCGGTCGCGTTTTTATGGGGTTTTTGGCCATGTCTCGCCCCCGGGGCCCGCGGTCAAAATATAGGAGCCCTCAGCGGTCACCGCCACCGTGTGTTCAAAATGGGCGCTCGGCTTGCCGTCGCGCGTCACCTGGGTCCACCGGTCTGGCAGTTGGCGAACCGCCTTGCGGCCCATATTCACCATCGGCTCGATGGCGAGCACCAGGCCCGGTACCAGGCGAAAATCGGCCGTGCGGCGAATCCTCCGCCCGGCAAAATTGGGAACCTGGGGCTCCTCGTGCATGTCGCGGCCGATCCCGTGTCCCACGAACGCTTCGACCACCGAAAACCGGTGGCGGCGCACGAACTGTTCCATTTGGGCGGCCACTTCGCTCCACCATCGGCAACGCCCTATTTCGTCGATGGCCAACTGGAGGACGTCGCGGGTCACCTCGAGCAGGCGCCGCACTTCGGGGCGGACCGCGCCGCAGGCGTACGTCGCCGCCGCGTCGCCGCACCAGCCGTCCAGTTTGCAGCCGGTGTCGACGCTGACAATGTCGCCCTCGGTGAGCTTCCGGGAACTGGGAATTCCGTGGACCACCTCCTCGTTGACGGAAATGCAGGTTACCGCGGGAAAGGGCGGCCCTCCTTCCTGCGAGTTCGGTACGTGTTTAAACAGGGGAACTACGCCATGGCCGGCAAAAAAACGCTCCAATGCTCGATCGATCTCGGCCGTCGTCACCCCGGGGCGCACCATGGCCCCGGCGATCTGGTGGGCTTCCCAGACCAACAGCCCCGCCTTCCGCATCAAGCCGATTTCTCGCGGCGACCGGAGAATTTCCACCAAGCGGGCTCCTGGCAACTTAACCGTTCATGGGGTCGGGCTAGTGCGCATAAGCGTCGAGTACAGCCTCCGCCCGCTGGAAAATCTCATCGATGGTCCCCACGCCGTCGATACGCTTCAACAGTCCTTGCTTCCGGTAGTAGTCCAACAGCGGTTCGGTCTGCTCATAATAGGCGAGCAGGCGCTGGCGGATGACCTCGGGTTGGTCGTCGGCGCGGCCGCGCCCGGCCAAGCGCCGGAACAACTCGTCCTCGGGAACTTTCAGTTCCAGGACGCAGTCCAGCGAGGTCCCTTTTTCCTGGAGCATGCGGCCGAGCGCTTCGGCCTGCCCGATGGTGCGGGGGATCCCGTCGAGGAGGTATCCGTTCCGACAGTCGGGCTGCTCCAGCCGCTCGGCGATAATGGCCACGATGATGTCGTCGGGGACCAGTTCGCCGGCGGCCATGTACCGTTCGGCCTCCACGCCGACCGCCGTTTTTGCATCGCGCGCGGCGCGGAGCATGTCGCCGGTCGACAAGTGGGCGATTCCATACTTCTGGACGATTCGCTCGGCCTGGGTCCCCTTTCCGGAACCCGGCGGTCCAATGAACACGATTTGCATGATGCTGACCCTTTGGTGTGGTTCGTGCCATCTGCGGCGCGGCGGAGCGGGCGGCGCCACGGCTTGGCGGGAGCGGTCCCGGTAACGGTCTCACCCCTTGTCCAGTAATCCTTTGTAGTTCCGCATGAGCAGGTGGTTGTCGATCTTCTGGACCAGGTCGAAGGCCACGCTCACCGCGATCAGCAACCCTGTGCCGCCGTAGAAGCTGGCCACCGTGAACGAGATGCCCAACTGACCGGCGATAATGGTCGGAATGATGGCCACCAGCGCCAGGAACGCCGCGCCGACATAGGTGATGCGCACCATGACCTTTTCCAGGTAATCGGCCGTGCGGCGGCCCGGCCGATAGCCGGGGATGAACGTGCCGTAGTTCTTCAGGTTGTCGGCCATGTCCTTCGGGTTGAAGGTGATAGCCGTCCAGAAATAGCAGAAGAAGTAGATCAAGGCCACGTACAGCACGTTGTACACGAACGAATCGCCGCGGGTGAACGCTTCGTTAAGCCTCCGGAAAACATCCAGCGCGGGGAACTGCCCCGACAGATACTGGAAGCCGGCCGAGGGAATCAGCAGCAGGCTGCTGGCGAAGATGATGGGCATGACGCCGGCCTGGTTGACCTTCAGCGGCAGGTACTGCCGCGTGCCGCCGTACACGCGCCGGCCGCGGACGTGTTTGGCGCTTTGGGTGGGGATGCGCCGCTGTCCGAGGGTGATGAACACCACCCCGGCCACCACCCCCACAAATAGCGCCGCCAGCACCAGGAGCATTTCCACCCCCATCTGCCCTGGGCCGCCGATGGCGGGCCGGCCCGCCTCGATCATCGGGGCGAGCAACTCCCAGCCGGCGGCGGGCATTCGGGCAAGAATGCCCGCCATGATCAAGAGGCTGATGCCGTTGCCGATGCCGTATTCGTCGATCTGTTCCCCCAACCACATCAGGAACACGGTGCCGGCGGTCATCGTCAGTACGGCGGTGATCTGCCAGGAGAAGGGGAGCACGCCCTCGGGGCTCAGCACGGCTTCGCGGATGATGGTGTCCTCGCCCATGCCGGCCGTACCGGCCAGCCAGCGGACATAGGCGAAGCTTTGCCCCATACACAGGACCACGGTGGCGTACCGGGTGTATTCGTTGATCTTCTTGCGGCCGCTTTCCCCCTCCTTTTGAAGCTTCTCGAGCGGCGGATACACGCTCCCCAAGAGCTGGAAGATAATCGAGGCCGAAATATACGGCATAATGCCCAGCCCGAAAATCGTGGCCTGGCTGAGCTGGCTGGCGCTGAACGTCTGCACCATCTCGACGAAGCCGGCGAGGCCCTCGCGGCCTTCGGCCTCGAAGAATGCCGTCATGGCTTCATGGTCCACGATCGGCAGCGGAATCTGCCAACCGATGCGATACACGGCCAGCAGCCCGAGCGTCAGCAGAATTTTCTGCCGAAGCTCGGGGATGGTGAACATGACGCGGATTTTTTCCCACATCGTTTCGTTGGTCCGGAATACTATGGGTGCGTGGAACCCCTACTGCGGGGGCGAGGGCGCGACGGGGGCTCCCGCAGGAGCCTCCCGATTCTGGCGTTTGGACTTGTGCTTCACGACGGCTTTCTTGCCGGGCAGGACGACGACCTTGCCGCCGACCTGCTCGATCTTGGCGCGGGCGGCCTTGCTGAACCGGTGCGCGGCGATGGTCACCTGTTTGGTCAGTTCGCCGTCGCCTAGGACCTTCAGCACGTCGTAGCGTCCCTTGGCTAGGTTGTGGGCTCGCAGCGAATCGGGGGTCACCTCAACGCCGGCGTCGAAGCACCTGTCGATTTGCCCGAGGTTCACCACGGCCACCTCCGGCGCAAAGCGGTTGTGGAACCCCCGCTTCGGTGTCCGGCGAACCAGAGGCATTTGGCCGCCTTCGAAGGTGGGGTGCACGGAGTAGCCGGCGCGGGAGCGCGCGCCCTTGTGGCCCCGCCCGCACGTCTTGCCGTGCCCCGAGCCGGTGCCCCGGCCGACCCGCTTCCGCTTCCGATGCTTCTGAATTCCACGATGGACGTCGTTGAGGTTCATGACAGCGAGACTCCACGCAGCCGCTCGACCTCGCTCTTCGAGCGGAGGCTCTGAAGGGCGTTAATGGTCGCCTTGACCACGTTAATCGGGTTATTCGTACCAAAATTCTTGGTGAGGATGTCCTTGATTCCGCAGGCCTCGCACACGGCCCGCACCGGTGCGCCGGCGATGACGCCGGTGCCGGGTCGGGCAGGGACGAGCGTCACGCGGGCGGCGCCAAACCGGCCCTTCACAAGATGGGGAACCGTCGTATCCTCCAGCGCGACGGGCACCATGCTGCGTCCGCCGTCTTTGACGGCCTTTTCAACGGCGGGCGGCACTTCGTTGGCCTTGCCATAGCCCCAGCCGACGCGCCCCTTGCCGTCGCCCACCACCACCAGGGCCGTGAAGCTGAACCGGCGGCCACCTTTGACCACCGCGGCGCAGCGGCGGATCTTGACCACCTTGTCGATCAGTTCGCCTTGAGTCGTTTCAGTTGCCATCGGAGCGTTGCTCTCATTCTGTACGGTTTGTGTGGTTTTCAGGTGTTCCTGGTTTCCGGCGCGGAAGCCGGTGCCGGGGCGCAGACCCCGGCGGGGTTCCGGTGGCTCGCTAGAACTGGAGACCGGCGGCCCGGGCGGCGTCGGCCAAGGCCGCAACCCGACCGTGGTACTTGTAGTTGCGGCGGTCCAGCGCCACCGCCTGGATTCCTTGCTGCAAGGCCCGCTCGGCCACCAGCTTGCCGACGGCGGCCGCGGCGGCTTTGTTGCCGCTGTGGGGAAGCGTGCCGCGGAGGTCCTGGTCGCCTGTGCCGGCGGCGGCCAGCGTGCGCCCCGCCGCGTCGTCGATCACCTGCGCGTAGGTGTGCTTGTTGGTGCGAAGGACGCACAACCGGGGCCGGACCGAATGGCGCTTCACCCGGTTGCGCACCCGGTACTGCCGGCGCCGGCGCTGCTTGTTGAGTCGTTGGTATTGTTTCATTGCTGCACTTTGGGGTGCGCCGCCGTCACCGGCGGCTGGTTCCGATTTGCGCGGGGCCGCCCTGGCAGCCCGCCCTCCCCGCTACTTCGCCATGGCCTTGCCTTGCTTGCGGCGAACTTGTTCGCCCTGATAGCGAATTCCCTTACCCTTATATGGTTCGGGCTTGCGCCTTGCGCGGACCTCGGCCGCGAACTGGTTCACCTTCTGCTTGTCGATCCCGCGGAGGACCACGTGCTGCTGGTCCGGGACGGTCACCTCGATGTCGTCGGGGATCGGCACCTGGAGTTCGTTGGCCAGCCCTACGCGCAATTGCAGCACCTGCCCCTGGAGCGACGCGAGGTACCCGACGCCGTGAATTTCCAGCCGCCGTTCGTATCCCACCGTCACCCCGGTGACCATGTTTTGCACCAGGGCGCGGGTCAGGCCGTGCAGCGCCCGGCTTCGGCGCTGGTCGTTCTGCCGGGAGACGACGATCTGCCGGTCGCTTTCCTGAAAGGCCACCGCGACCTCGGGCCGGTGCTCCCAGGCGAGCCGTCCCTTGGGTCCCTCGACGACGACGTTGCGTCGGTCGACGAACACCTGGACGCCGTCGGGAACGGGGATGGGTTTTTTGCCGATTCGCGACATGATATTGGACCTTTTCGCTTCCGCGCAGTTCCGGGCTGCGCCGTGGAATTCATTGTTTCCTATCGGTGCGGGGCGGCCGCGACCGCGGCCCCGCCGGACGCCGTTGCGTTACCGCCTTGCTACCACACTTCGCACAGGACCTCGCCGCCGAGTTTCCGCTGCCGCGCCTCGCGGTCGCTGATCACGCCGCGGCTGGTGCTGACGATGGAAATGCCCAGGCCGTCCAGCACCGGTTTCAACGCGGCGGCCCCGCTGTACACGCGGCGCCCCGGCTTGCTGATCCGGCGGATCGAGCGGATCACCCGCTCCCCGTTCGGCCCGTATTTCAGGTGGATCCGCAGGCCGGAGCACGGCGCGGCTTTCACTTCCTCCCAGTCCCAAATGTACCCTTCTCGCTTGAGCACTTCCGCCAAACCACGTTTGACCTTCGACAGCGGCATTTCCACGTGCGGACGTTCAATGCGCACGGCGTTGCGGATGCGGGTCAACATGTCGGCGATCGGGTCGGTCATCATGGCGTTATTACTCGTCCTGCTCGGATAACGTGCTGTGGGAAACGGGTGGCTGCGAGCCTGCGCTCACCAACTCGCTTTCTTCACTCCGGGAATCAATCCCTGGTCGGCCAGCTTGCGGAAGCAGATGCGGCAGATGCCGAACTTCCGGTACACGGCCCTTGGCCGCCCGCAAAGCCGGCAGCGCCGCTCCAAACGCGTCGAATACTTCGGCTTGCGAAAGGCTTTGGCGATCTTCGATTTACTTGCCATGGACTTGGGTCTTCGGGGTCAGGAGGAACGCATAGGGACGCCGAAGTCGCGCAGCAGTATGCGGGCTTCGTCATCGCTGTCGGTGCTGGTGACCAGCGTTATGTTCATTCCCTGGGAGCGGGAATACTTGTCGGGATTCAGTTCCGGGAACACCAACTGCTCGGTGAGCCCCAGGCTGTAGTTGCCGTGGCCGTCGAACGCCTTCGGGCTGAGGCCGCGGAAGTCGCGCACGCGGGGGATGGCTACCGCAACCAGCCGGTCCAGGAACTCGTACATCCGCTTGCCCCGCAAGGTCACCTTGCACCCGATGGGGTTGCCTTCGCGCAGTTTGAAGCCGGCGATGGACTTCCGCGCCAGGGTGACCACCGGTTTCTGGCCCGACAACAGCGCCAGCGCGTCGACCGCTTCCTCGAGGTGCTTCTTGTCCTCCAGGGCGCTGCCGACGCCCATGTTGATGATGATTTTCTTCAGGCGGGGCAGCGAGAGGCGATTCGTGCGTCCCAGCTTCTCCCCCAGGCCGGGCAGAATCTCCTTCTCGTACCGCACTTGCAGCCGCGGCGGGGGGACGGGGCCCTCCGGCTTGGCCTTCTTGGCGGCCTTGCCGGCCTTGCCGGCCTTGCCACCGGCGCTCGCGGCTTTAGCGCCCTTTTCGGGCTTTGCGGACTTTGCGGGCTTTGCGGGCTTTACGGGTTTCGCTTCTTTGGCGCACATGATGGTTTAGGCTTTCACCCTCCGCGCTTTCGGGGGCCCGAGCGAACCGTTCCCGGCCCCGCACTTCTTGCAATATCGTTCTTTCGTGCCATCGTCGAGGAACCGCACGCCCATGCGGGCGGGCGCCTGGCACTTCTCGCACACCACCAGCACGTTGCTGGCGAAAATGGGCATCTCCTTCGAAAGCCGCCCGCCCTGTGGATTTCGCTGGCTGCGGCGCACGTGCTTGTACACGCGGTTGACCCCTTCGACGATCACCTTCCCCGCCGCCCGGTCAACCGAGAGCACCCGGCCCCGCGTCCCCTCGTCGTCGCCGATCAGGACCTTGACGGTATCATTCGTACGAATCAGCATCAGACCACCTCGCTGGCCAAGCTCACGATTTTCATGAAATTCCGTTCGCGCAGTTCGCGGGCCACTGCCCCGAAGATACGCGTCCCTCGCGGGTTCTTGTCGTTGTCGATCAGCACGGCCGCGTTGCTGTCGAAGCGGACGTAGCTGCCGTCGATCCGGCGGGTGGGCTGCCTGCAGCGGACGATGACCGCCCGCACCACCGCCCCCTTCTTGTAGTCGCTCCCGGGAATCACGCTCTTGATGCTGCACACGATGATGTCGCCCAGCCCGGCCGTCCGCCGGTGGGTGCCGCCGAGCACCTTGATGCACATTAACTCCTTGGCGCCCGTGTTGTCGGCGACGTTCAGCCGCGTTTGCATCTGAATCATGGTTGGGATCCCTGTAACAATCCTCTCCGGGCGCCCGCCGTCCGGGCGTCCGCGGTGGCTTCTTATTCCTTACGTTCTGAGCGTGGCGGCACGTTCTGAGCGTGGCGGCCGCAACGGCGCCGCCGGCCTCGCCGTTACGTGGACTCGGAGGGCGCCTCGATCGTCTCGTCGCCGACCTTCTCGGTCACTTCCTCGTGCCTCCGCCGCTTCTGGGACGCGCGCAGCGCCACCAGGTCGATCAGCCGGCTCTTTTCGAGCACCCGCACCAGTTCCCAGCGCTTGGTTCTCGATTTCGGAGGGCATTCGCGGATCTCAACAGTGTCGCCCAGGGCCGACTCGTTTTTCTCGTCATGCACGTGGCAGACGGTCCGGCGGCGGATGTACTTCCCGTACAGGGGGTCCCTCTCGCGACGCGAGATCTCCACCCGCCGGGTCTTCCCGCACTTGTCGCTGGTGACAACCCCGATGGCCAATCGCTTGGGCATGGTCCTATTCCTGTTCGCTGGTCTGGTTCGGCTGGTTCGCCCGAGCCGCGTCCCGTTCGCGCTCGTTCCGGATGGTCTTGATCCGGGCGATCAAGCGGCGGCTCTTGCGGAGTTCGCTGGGCGCGTCCAGCCGTTCCGTCTGCGCCTGGAGGCGCAAGCGGAAGAAGTGTTCGGTGGTTTCCTTCAGCGTGGCCTCGAGCTGATCGGGGCTCATCTCGCGGAGTTCGACAACTTTCGCCATGTTACATGGTCCTCCGTCGCAGGAAGCGAACGCGTACGGGTATCTTGTGCGCCAGGCGGGCAAAGCACAGGCGGGCGGCTTCTTCGGTCACGCCGCCGATCTCGTACAGGACGGCGCCGGGGCGGATGGCCGCGGCCCAGTAGTCCGGTTCGCCCTTCCCTTTGCCCATCCGCGTCTCCAGGGGGATGGAGGTGATGGGTTTGTGGGGGAAAATGCGGATGTACAGCCGGCCCTCGTTGCGCAGGTACTGCTGCGCCGCGATGCGCCCGGCTTCAATCGTCGCCGCGGAAATCCATCCGCCTTGCATGGCCTGGAGCCCGAACTCGCCAAACACGACGCGGTTGCCCCGCGTCGCCTCACCTTTTAAACGTCCTCTTTGGCTTTTTCGGTGCTTGACCCGTTTTGGCATCAGCGCCATCGAACTCGTCCTCGCTATATGTACCCTGGTTGATCCACACCTGCACGCCAATGTGCCCCTGGGCGATCTTGGCTTCCGTAAAGCCGTAATCGACCTTCGCCCGAAGCGTACTGAGCGGAATCGATCCGGCAATCTGCTTTTCGCGCCGGGCCATCTCGGCGCCGCCGAGCCGCCCGGCCAGTTGAATCTTGATTCCCTTCGCCCCGGCCTCCATCGTCTGCTCCAGCGCCCGCTTCATCGTGCGCCGGAACCCGGAACGCCGTTGGAGCTGCTCGGCCACGTCTTCGGCCACGAGCTGCGCGACCAGTTCCGGCCGGTTCAGTTCCTCGATCTTGATGTTGATGCGGCGGCCGGTGCGCGCCTGCAGCTCGGCTTGCAGTTCCTCCACCCGCTCCCCCTTCCGCCCGATCAGTACGCCCGGGCGGGCGGAGAACAAGGTCACCTTGACCTCGTCGCGGGTGCGCTCGACTTCCACCTTCGCCACGGCCGGGTACATGGGCTTGCCCCCCCGGTCCTTCCGATTCTTAATGAAGTTCCGGATCTTCTGATCCTCGACCAGAAGATCCGCGAACTCCCGCTTCGACGCGTACCCCCGGCTTTTCCAACCGAACATGATTCCCGTGCGGAAGCCGATAGGATTAACCTTCTGACCCATAACTTCTTTCCCAGTTCTTCCCGGGGTGCGGCCCCGGGGCTTTGGTGTGCTGGTTCGGCTGAACGTGGCTAGTCGAGGGCCACGCGTATGTGGGACATCCGTTTCTCGATGATCGCGGCCATGCCGCGCGCGCGAGGGCGCATGCGGCGGAACATCGGGCCGGGGTCGACCCGCACGTCGACCACCATCAGCGTTTGCAGGTTCGGCGCCCGGCGGTCCTCGGCGTTGGCCAGGGCGCTGCGGAGCACCTTTTCGAGCATGCGCGCGCCCCGCTGCGGCTGATACTGGAGGATGTGGAGGGCCTCGTCGGCGAACTTGCCGCGGATCAGCTCGGCGATGGGCCGGACCTTCCGCGGGCTGATCCGTGCGAATCGGTGCAATGCTTCGTATGCCATGGTGCATTCCTCCCGGCTGCCTGCCGCCTGCGGCGCCGTATCGTTATCGTTTTCCCTTGCCCCCGTGGCCGCGGAAGGTCCGCGTCGGAGCGAACTCTCCCAACTTGTGCCCGACCATCTCCTCCGTCACAAACACCTTCATGTGCGCCTTTCCGTTGTGGACCATGAAGGTATGGCCGACAAACTCGGGAATAATCGTGCACGCCCGGGCCCAGGTCTTGATCGGTTCCTTGGCGCCCACGGCGTCCAGCTTCTCGACTTTGCCGAAGAGTTTCGGGTCGACGAAGGGGCCTTTCTTGAGGGATCTGCTCATCGGTTGGGGGCGCGACCAGCGGTCGCGGCTTTATGGCGTTGGGGGCGCGACCGGCGGTCGCGGCCTATTTTTTCAAAAGTCCGTATCGTTTCGACCGCCGGCGGCGGACAATGGCCTTGTTCGAGGGCTTGCGGCGGTTGCGGGTGGCGCGGCCTTTGGTGGGCTTCCCGGTGGGCGTGACCGGATGCCGGCCGCCCTTGGTGCGGCCCTCGCCTCCGCCGTGCGGGTGGTCGACCGGGTTCATGGCCGTGCCTCGCACGTGGGGCCGGCGCCCCAGCCATCGCTTGCGGCCCGCCTTCCCCAATACAACGCCCATGTGCTCCGAGTTGCCAATCGCCCCGATGGTGGCCCGGCAACCGGCCGGTACCCGGCGAATCTCGCCGCTGGGCAGATTGATCTGCGCCCAACCGGCGTCACGCGCCGCCAGCGTCGCCCGCACCCCGGCCGAACGGCACAACACGCCCCCGCGCCCGGGCTGCATCTCGATGTTGTGGATGCTCGTTCCCACGGGGATGCGCGCCAGCGGCAGGCAATTGCCCACGTTGGCCGGGGCCTCGGAACCGCTGAGGACCTGGGCGCCCTGCTTCAACCCGTCCGGTGCCAGGATGTATCGCTTCTCGCCGTCGACGTAGTGCAGCAGGGCGATCCGAGCCGACCGGTTCGGATCGTACTGGATCGAGTTGACCACGGCGGGCACGCCGTCCTTGTTCCGTCGAAAGTCGATCTGCCGGTAGCGGCGCTTGTGGCCGCCGCCCCGGTGCCGGACCGTAATCTTGCCCTGGTGGTTGCGGCCGCTGGACCGCCGCTTGCCGCGGGTAAGCTTTTTCTCCGGCCTCGCGTCGGGCGTTAACTCCGCGAAGTCGCTCACCGTCGCGTCTCGGCGCCCCGGCGTCATCGGTTTGTATCTGCGAATACCCATGGTTGTAAATATCGGTGGTCAGCGTTTGCCGCCCGGCGCCGCCCGGCCAACCGGCGGCCGAGCGCTGCGAGGCGGCTAGAAGAAATCAATTCGGTGTTCCGGATCCAGGGTGACAATCGCCTTCTTCCACGGCTTGGTCGACCCGTAGCGGAATCGGGTGCGGCGCGGCTTCCCCCGACGGTTCTGCGTGTTCACGCGAACCACCTTCACTTCGAACAGTTCCTCGACGGCGCGCCGAATGTCGTCCTTCGTGGCCAGCCGGTTCACCTCGAACGCGTACGCATTGTTCCGCGTGGCGCGGTGCATGCCCTTCTCCGTCACCAGCGGCCGCAGCACCACCTGGTACGGCTCGAATTCAATGCCGGGGGGGCCAACCTTCTCGGTAATCGTCTTCGATGCCATTACTGCGTTCCTCCGCCGGCGGCGCCGGTTGCGGGTTCCTCGTCCGGGGCACTCGCCAATGTCTCGGGGTCATGCTCGGCAGCGCCGGTCGCCTCGTCCGGGGCATTTGCCAATGGCCCGGGACCATCTTGGGGGGCAGCCGCCGCTTCCGCCGGTCCCTCCTCCGGTCCCTCCGCCGGCGCCGCAGCCTCACCCTCCGGTTCCGAACCGCGCTTCAGGTGGCCGTCCGGGGCCACGCGGTCGCGATATGCCAGCAGGGCCGAGCGCGTCATCAGCATCCGGCGCGGCCGCAGCACCTCCAGGGCGTTCAGGTCCGAAACCGGCAGGATCGTGACCCCCGGCAGATTCCGGACACTCTTGTAAACGTTCGCGTCGTGCGTCTCGACGGCCACCAACAGCGTCTGGCCCTCGAGGCCCAATGCTTTGAGGATCGCGGCCATTTCGCGGGTCCGTGGCTCCGTAAAACGCAACTCGTCAATGAGCGTCACTTCGTCGTCGGCAATTCGGCTGGCCACCGCCATTCGGCTGGCCAGCCGGACGGCCTTCTTGGGCAGCCGGTAGTGGTGATCGCGAGGGCGGATGGCGAAGATGTGCCCGCCGCCCCGCCGGACGCCGCTGCGGCGCGACCCGGCCCGGGCGTTTCCAGTGCCCTTCTGGCGGTACATCTTCTTGGTGGTTCCCGAAACCTCGCTACGGCCCTTGGTCTTCGCCGATCCCTGCCGCCGGTTCGCCTGATACATCACCACCGCCTCGTGCATCAGTTGCTTGCTGATGCGGGGAGCGAGCTGCGCGGGATCGATTTCGACCTGCCCCACCTCGGAACCCGTTCGATTATAAACCGGCAAACTGACCATGGTTCGTCTCAATTCGCTCTGTTGGATGGCTTCTTAGTGCGTGATCCGTCCTGCCCGACGCGCTAGCGGACCTTGTTGGTTTGCCGAACCACCAGGTACCCCCCGTTCGGGCCGGGTATGCCGCCTCGAACAATCAGCAGGTGATTCTCCGGGTCGACGCGCACCACCTCCAAATTCCGGGTGGTGCAGCGCTGGTTGCCGTAGCGGCCGGCCATTGCGGAGCCTTTGAACACCCGGGCCGGATCGGCGGCGCAACCGATGCCGCCCACATGCCGGTGGACCTTCTTCACGCCGTGCGATGCCCGCTGCCCGCGAAAGTTGTGCCGCTTCATCGCGCCGGCCGTGCCGCGGCCCTTGCTCGTCCCGGTGACGTCGACCGCCTTCACTTCGCCGAAGGCGGCAACGGTCACCTCCTGGCCGATCTCGTAACCGTTCACTTCACCGCGCAATTCGCGGACGAATCGCTTGGGTTCGCACCCCGCCTTGAGGGTAGGCTCGACCCCGGCCGTGGCCCGCGACCGCTGCCGTTTGCTGTCGAGCTTGGCGACGTGGCCCCGCACGGAGCGAATGGCAAGGCGACGCGGCTTATCCAGATAACCCAATTGTACGGCTTCGTACCCGTCTCGTTCCTGCGTTTTCACTTGAAGAACGTGGCAGGGACCCGCCTGAATGACGGTGGCCGGGATGGCGGCGCCTGACTCATCGTATATTTGCGTCATCCCGACCTTGCGGCCGAGTAGTCCTATGGTCATCGTTCTAGCCTTTCATCGCCTCGCATGGCGGGAGGTCGCGGCCTGAAGCCGGATTTACCCGCCAGGCTTCCGTTGCATATTCAGATTCGCCTGATTGGTTACTGGCGGCTGGTCGCCTTAATCTTAATGTCGACCCCGGCCGGAAGGCTCAGCTTGTTCAGGGCCTCAATGGTCTTCGCGGTCGCCTGCATGATGTCGACCAACCGCTTATGGGTGCGAATTTCGAACTGCTGCCGGGCTTTCCTGTCCACGTGGGGGCTGGAAAGGACCGTGTAGCGTTCGATGCGGGTGGGCAGGGGAATCGGCCCGTGTACGATCGAACCGGTGCGCTTCGCCGTATCGACGATGTCGGCCGCGCTCTGGTCCAGAATCGCGTGATCGTAAGCTTCCATCCGAATGCGGATGATCTCCTGAGTGATACCGGCCACAATGGTTCTCCGGGTCCTTTTCCCATGCCCAGTTGTCAAACAACGCCACCGCCGAGGGTGGAAACCTTGGAGTTTATCACTTGCCGCGGGAAGCGTCAACACCCCGCCGAAAAAAAATTCTCCGCTCCGCCAACCCCCCCCAAAATGGCCGCCCCGGCGACCGATAGGGCATGGACCGTTTCGCGCCCCTAGCCCGGCTGGACGCGCAGAGGAGTAACCTGCGCATGGCTCTTGTCTTGCACCACGTTAGGAGTCTATTCGGCTCAAGAGTCCAATGTCGGCCACTTGCCGCGGCGAAACCGCAGAGCCACAACGGCGCTCTGGGCCGTGCGATCCTCGAGGTTCGGCCGGAAAACGGTGAGGATCAGCAGCGGCAGATACCAAGCCATGTACAGCCCACCTTGCGGCACGTGCCAAAACTGCGAGCCAAGTAGGACCGCCGCAGAGCAACTCAATAGGATACCCAGATTCTTCTGGGCCGGCCAAATGGCCAGGCTTGCGCACAGCGCCACGTAGGCGGCAGCCACGGGAATGCGGAAGACCGGCGCGTACTGCGCCCAAAAGCCCGAAGCATCCCGCGCCACGAATCCCACCAGCCCGAACATGTGTCGCAGGGCGAGAGAGAACTCCACGGACCCCTCCACCGGTAACAGCAGTACCCCCATGAGGACGAGGACGGCCGCCACCGAAACGGCGAAGCGTACCAGCCCACGGTGCCAGTAAAAGGCACACCAGAGGGGGAGCAGGAACAGCGGGTAGAAAATCAGCGCCCCGGACAACCCGACCAGCAACCCGGAAGCCACGGGACGGCGGTACATTACCACCGCCCACACAAGCAGCGCCGCCGGAACGCCGTGGTCCAGCCGGCCGGTCATTTGGCTCGAGTAGAACAGCAGCAGGTAAAGCGTACCCGCCGCCACCCCCGTATGGATGTTGCCGAAGTGCCGATACCCCACCAGCACAATGCCCAGCACGAGGGCCAGATGGGCGAGGATGATCAGGGCTCGGGAAAATGTCAGGGTCAGCAGCGCGCGCCGGTACGCCTCGGTATGCATCCGATCCACCGCATCGACCGTCTTTTCACTGACGGCAGCTAACCGCAGCAGCGGCAGGTAGCCGGGCGTCGCATCCGTGACGATCGGCTGCTCGGCAAGTTGATATTCCAACCTTTCCTGGGGGTTCATAATGACATTGGCCATCAGAAACACCAGGAGCGAGCCGCCGGTGAACGTCAGCCCGCTGGCCGAAAGATTCGGCTCCAGCAACGGCCGGCGCACCATGACCGGGTCCAGCAGCAACCGGATCAGGAAGAACCCGCTCACGGCAAAAAGCCAAACGTAGCCGCCCTGGACCAGCCCCGGCATGTCTTTGACCAACCCGTGAAAAATCAGCAGCAGACCGGGCGAGGCCGCGATCAGGGCTACCAGGTCGAGGTTGCGCACACTCCAGAAGCGGTGGAACTTGAAAAAAATGCCGATGGTCATCAGCGCCGAGACATAAGCCCAGGTGGTCGGGCTGAGCTGGAATTCGAAGAGGATCTCGCGCATGGCCGTCGGCGGAATGGGGCTGGTTTACCATTCACAGGGGGGCGGCCTCCCTCTTCCCGGACTGGTGTCGTGGCCGCGACGCTACGCACCGCCCCGCGATTCCCGAAAGTAGGACGCCCCCGCCCCGCCGGCAACAGGACTGCCAGCCCGGGCCCCCGTGAACAGTTATGGGATGGATTGTTGCTGAAAAACGTAGTTTATCCGTTGAGTTGGGGCTTTTCAACCCCCCACCCGCCCACGCAACAGAAGGGCTTGGCCACTCCCGCGCAACCCGACCACGCCTGCCGGCGCTTGCGCCTCTGATTACGGACCTTCCCCGCCAACCTACTCGAAGTCCAGCCCGGTGAATGGCAGAAATTGCTGGAAGGTATCCCAATAACTTGTCTGCGTGTTCCGAGCGAGATTCCGCTCGGAGATGAGGTGCTCCAACAAGAACCGGCGGACCCAGGGGCTAAGCAAGTCGGTGTTAGGCATGGGGCCAGCGGCGAGTAAGTGGAAAGAGACGCTGCCGGTCGGCCAAAGCGCGTTTAATCTGGGCGAGAGTAAACGCCTTTCGGGGCCGACCAGTCAGTCCAAGCATGTGTGCAATCGCAAGCAGATCACAGGCATTGGCTCGCAAGCCCCTCTGGGGATAGCCCTGGTCCGCGAGATGTGTCAGGAGGGCAAGACGCTCTTCCAACGCGGGGCCTGAGCGATGACGCGCGATTGCAACGGGAGCCGTGTAAAGCTGATCGAACATAGTCGAACCTCCGGGGAGAACAGGGAAACGGAACAGTCTCCCCACAGCATAACACCAAAATTATGTGGCGCAGAAGAACGAGCGCAACGCTAAAAAACCGCCGACGGAACGATCAACGCCACATAACTGAATGCGCCACATAATGGCCAATTGCAATGTAGTAGGCACTCGCCGTGTGCCGAAATTCGCGAACGGCACTCGCCGTGTGCCGAAATTCGCGAACGGCACTCGCCGTGTGCCGAAATTCGCGAACGGCACACGGCGTGTGCCGAAATTCGCGAACGGCACACGGCGTGTGCCGAAATTCGCGAACGGCACACGGCGTGTGCCTACTACAATTTGTTCAAGTTATTTCTGAGCGCACGCTTACTCACCTGTGGCCACTTCGATGGCCGGCTCGCCTGAAAGGTCCGCGCGCGCCCCGCCTTCCCGGAATTGTCGGACGTGTTCCCAGGGCCGGTTGCCGCGCCGCCAGGTCAGGCGGTAGCCGATCGCCGTCGTGCCCATCACAGTCGCCAGGGCCAGGAAGACGGCCGGGTAGGGGACGAGCCCGGCGAAGCGTGCCGCTTCGAGCCCGATGCCCACCATCGGCGCCCCGACCAGAATGCCCAAATCGAACATGGCCAGGATGAGCAGGTTGCCCACGCCCCGGTGTTCGTCGGGAAACGCGCTGCTGCCGGCGGCGATCACCGAGGGGAAGAGAATAGCGTGCGAAATGCCGTACCCGATGCCCGGCACCAGCAACTGCCATTCGACGCGTACCAGGAGAAACAACAGTTGGCTGAGCATCATCCCCGCCAGGCCCAGCAGGATAAGCGGCTCGGGGCCGAGCCGTTCGGGCAGCCGGCGGCCGAGCACGCGGGTAAGGATCGCGGCGGGCGCATAGAAACCGAAGAACACGCCGATGCGCGGGATGGCCATCTCGGCGGCAAACGTTCGAAGGAACGTATTGGGCAGCCCGATCGCAACCCCCATAACAATTCCCACCAGCAGCACGCTGCCCGGCTGATAGCGCCGCACCAGCCCCAGCAGCGGCAGGGGCCTGCGGTGGGGCCGGGGGCGGGCGCGTTCGCCACGCGTGGCCAGGTAGGCAAACACGACCGATCCGCAGCCGAACAGCCCGGCCACCAGGAACATCCGATCGAGTTGGAGGCGGGTCACCGGCCCGCTGCCGACCAGCCAATCGCTGATTTGCGGGCCAAGCATCATCCCTACAAAGCCGGCGGTGCCGAGCATGCCCCACATTTCCGCCAGCCGGACGATGGACACCCGGGAGGCGACAAAAGTCATCGAGGCGCCAAAGATGCCCGCGATCGCACAACAGAAGGCGATCCTGAGCAGATAGATTGCCGGCCCCTGGTGCGTGGTCACGAAAAGGTGGGCGAAGCACACCAGGGCGAATAGCACAACCGAGCCGAGCCATACCATCCGCGGACCGTAGGTATCGATCGCTTGCCCCAGGGCCAGCCGTACCGCAATACTGCCCACCATTCCCGTCCCCACAATCCAGCCGAGGTGCCATTCCGATCCTCCCAGCAGGATTATGAAGTCAGCGTAGCGGAACAGCATGGCGATGGCCAACATCACGAAGATATTGGCCAGATAGGCCAGCCAGAAGTGGGGTCCGTACGGGGACGGTGATGTTAGCGGCTGGGCGTCGACAGGCAGATCTCCAGCATCCCGGGGGCCATCGGGTGTTTCGAGCGGACCGGCGGAGCGAATCATGGCAGGGTGATCAAGGATGGCAAAACAAACAATTGTAGCGAAACTCGGGACGAACGGCCAGGGCGCCGGCCTGTGCCCCCCTTTATGACTGAGCGGTCCGGCACTGCCACGCCCCTTTTGCGGAGGGGGGAGTGCTTAATTGCACAGCGCCACTTCGGATTCGAGGAACCGCTGTAACGTACGCGGCGGTGTGCCGAACTGCAAAGGGCGATCCCCTCGGCCGTCTTCCGATGATGTCCGCCGGGGAAAACGAGTGCCGGTCAGAAGAGTAAGGGGCCGGCGAAAATCGGCGATGTTGCCATTCCTGCCAAAGGCGGTCAGGCTGCACGCGTTTGTTGCGCGTCGGCGTGTTCGAGTTGTCCTGAAAGCGTTGCGCCGCAATGCGGTTGCCGCGCACTGGAGTCGTCGAAGGGGATGACGTCGGCAGGGTGTTCGCGGTCCGAATCCGCTGCGCCGAGTCGTTGAACGTCCAGCGGCCAGCTACGGCATAAGGTGAAGATCAACTGGGAAGCCTCGTTCACCTGCGCGGCCCACTGCCGTTGGTCCACCGTCCCGGTGACTGCCAAGGTGGCGAGGATGCCGCTGTCCCGAGGCACGGTGTGTTTCACTTGCCAGATGTCGGCCGCCGGCGAGGCGGGTTCGTCGGCCGTCCAGGACAGGCTGTGGAGCACGTTCTGCTCCTCGTGGTCGGTAAGCCGGAAGTGCATGTCCTTTCCGCCACATTGCGCCACACGGTCACACATCATTTGCCAATAGTCGTCACAATGCTCCAACTGCATGTTCGCCAACCGGACGGCGAGCAGCCGAAACGGGAGCGTCCGTGATGTATCGGCCAGCAGCCTGCCAATGGCGCGCAAGTGCTGTAGCGTCAAATCGATCTCTTCGTGGCCGAAAACCCGGGCGATCACCAGCGCGGCCAACACCGAGCAGCATAGCATCAAGGCCGGCAATTCGCTGTTGACCAAAGAGGAAAGCACGCTAAAACCAGCCATTGCGGTACAAAGGGTGGCAATCAGCAACAGCGACTGCACCCGGGAAAGCCCTTGGTCTTGCAGGCGATGATGGATGTGGAGCCGGTCAGCTTGCCCGATTCCGCGCCCGCTGAGCTTCCTGCGCAGAATGGCCATGCCCGTATCGAACACCGGGACGCTGATGAGCACCAGGGGCACAACGAGCATGAAGCCGGCCGCCTGCTTCAACGACGCCTGGATGGCCAAGGCGCCGATCAGAAAGCCGAGCGTCAAGCTGCCGGAATCGCCCATGAAGATTTTCGCCGGCGGCCAGTTATGCACGAGGAACCCGGCGACACTCGCCGCCGCTACCAGCGGCACGGCGGCCACGCCATAACGCCCAGCCAACGCCGCCATGGCGGCAAGCGTGAGCAGGATGATGAAACTGATCGTGCCGGCCAACCCGTCCATGCCGTCCATCAGGTTGATCACATTCGAGCACGCGACTAGCCAGAACACGGTAAACGGCACGCTCCATACGCCGAGGGAGCACTGAATACCCAGCAGGCCAACCTTCCCGATGGTTTCGCCCCAAAAGACAAACGGCAGGCACGCGGCAATCTGCCCGGCGAGTTTCATCCGCGGGCGAAGCCCTCGGCGGTCGTCGTAGAGGCCCAGCAGGCAGAACAAACCCGCCGACGCCAACAGCGGGAACAGCCCGGCTACGGATAACGGCTCTTGAGGGGTTCCGATGCTGGCCTTTGGAGCGGTACAGGAAAGCCCGAGCGCCGCGAAAGAACCGCCGATCGAGGGGAGAACGCGCTCGCTGGGCGCCGCCGAGTGAGAAGCCGTCCCGCCGTGAGGATCAACGGGCACGCCTGGCATGAGAGCCGGAAGGAGTATCGCTGACAGGATGAAGGACGAACAGATGGCCACACCGCCCAAAACAGGCATTGGGCGCGCGTGGCTCTTTCGGCTCCCGTCAGGCCAGTCCACGAACCCCAGCCGCGGGGCCAGCCGCCGCGCGGCCGCAGTCAGCACGCACGCGAGTAGAAACGCCGAGGCAATAACGCCGACAGCCGTTGCGGGCATAAACAAGGCTCCATCCGCCCCCCGGCGACGAGATGCAATTTCCTATTTCGCTGGCAGTTGGAGTTCACGCTTCAGCGTGCAAACCAGGCATGTGCCCGACCCACACGCTAAAGCGTGAACTCCAGCGCGCGCCGCCATCCTCGCCCCCGGCCGGCTCGTCCGGCCGGAGCGATGGTCAGCAGGCTACACCCGGCGTTCCCACGCACTCCGCCACCGGACGATGGCCTGGCACATCAGGGGCTTTTCGGCGACCTGCGCGAGTTGTGCAGCGCCACCGGAACGGCGATAGCTGTCGCTACGCCGGCGGTAAGTGTTAGCGGATGGGTCAGGAAGTCTCGGATAGGTGTGCAGCCATGCTGGCCGCGGTAAACCTCGTTCCCGGCTACCATGAGC
>PWXP01000666.1 GCA_003561895.1 Planctomycetaceae bacterium
CTGGGTGGTGCGCGATCGCTTAATTTTTAGCAGGTTATATTCTTCAAATTCTGGTGCTTTGGCATCTGCAAAGGCATAGCCAGGCTGGCCCGTAAACACCTTAATATCCATTCCCTGAAAACTCAGATGCTTAACCAGTTCTTCAATCAACTGGCCCGTAGCCGCAAAGTCAGGGGGAAAGTATTGGGTGATCACTGACAACTTAATGTCAGACAGCCGCCTAGCTGCCCGAAATTTCTCAAAATCAATCACATTAAAACTACTATAAGCAGTCTTTGACGATGGAAACTCTTTTGGTAATCTCACGATTGTCACCAACCTCAATGAACACAATGGGGCGTCGTAGACGGGGGCATTCCCCACCCATGGTTGGTAGATGGCATTATGTGCTCTGCCCAAACGGAATTGGGGTACGAGCATCATGTTTCGAAAACCCTGAACCTGATAAAAACCCTGAAAAGCTTAATCTTTAGCGTTGAGCTCTGGTAGCAAACTCAAGTGGTAAACTCAAACCGTGAAGGCAGAAGCGATAGATTCCTGGACTCAAAACCGACTAAATAGTTTCTCCCTTTTGCCTTCTGCCTTCTGCCTTCTGCCTTCTGCCTTCTGCCTTCTGCCTTTTGCCTTCTGCCTTCTGCCTTCTGCCTTTCTCACCCTGACGAACGTTCCACCTGGCGAATCACCTGCAGGGCTTTCCAGCCCATCCAGACCAATAGACCAGAGGCACTACCTACAATCAGCGGGCTACTGGGAACCCCCACAAACACAAGGGCTAAGCTGCCCATCCACCAGGTCAAGGCATAGATGGTCAACACAGTCAGTCGGTGGGGCAGCCCTACCCCCAGCAGGCGGTGGTGCAGGTGCCGTTTGTCGGCCAAAAAGGGGGATTGCCCTTGCCGCAACCGGGCCAAAATTACTGCTGACATATCTAATAGGGGTACCGCCAGCACCAGCAAGGGCAAGACAATGGCGGTGGCGGTGGCACTTTTCACGAGACCAGTAATCCCCACCCCAGCTAGCAAGAAGCCAATGAAGTACGAACCTCCATCGCCCATAAAAATGCGAGCCGGATTGAAGTTGAAAAATAAGAACCCAATCAAACTACCCACCAGGGCTACCATCGCCAGGGCGGCAGTGGTCTGACCAGTGTGGACACAAATCAAAAAACTGGAGGCTGCGGCAATGCCGCCGACCCCAGAAGCCAGGCCATCGAGGCCATCAATCCAGTTGATGGCGTTGACGACCCCGGTTAGCCAAAGCACCGTAATCGGCAGGCTGAGCCAAGCCAGATGGGTCAACCCCAGGCCTGGTAGGGTGAGAAATTCTACCCGCACCCCAGCCTGCCAAACCAGCCCAGAGATGATCACCTGCATTACCAGACGCACCAGGGGCGACAGCATAAACAGGTCGTCCAATAGTCCAATGGCAAAAAACCCCAAACTGCCTACAAGCACTATTAACAAGCTGTCAACCGCACTATCCGGAAAATATTGTTGTTGGCCGATAAATAAAGCCAAACCAATGGCCAAACTGGTGCCTAAGCCAATGGCAATCCCCCCCAGGCGGGCGATGGGTTCCACATGAACCTTACGAGCCGAGGGAATATCGACTCGGCCAAATTTGAGGGCGATCGCCCGCACAATGGGGGTGACAGCTAGCACGGTGGCAAAGGCCGCCAGAGCCGTCAGGCCATATAAACCATAGGGAGATAAGACAGGGGGAGCAGCGATCGGGGGGGAGAAGGCAGACATAGCCTTGGATCTCCTTAGCGAGGATGAACAGTGGTAGATTCACCCGATCACAACTGTTGATGCGTTACTAGCTATTGTCCGCAATTTTCGCTTGAATCCTGCAGTGATCTGCGTAATTCTACGCAAGCTTTATACAGATAGCCATCAATCCAGAATCCAATAAAGCTAAGGCTATAATTCGGTGAACCCCGCCAGCGGCTGGCCGCCACCTAGTGCTCAGTCAATTAATGATTGACGGAAGATGCGACTCAGGATTTATGGTATGTGGCATCGGGATCCCCTCCTGGGAGGGGTAGGGGTGGGTTGATCAGACTTGCGGTGTTGGGTGTCGGGTTCGCTGCCTTCTGCCTTTCTAAATATGGTCTATCGGTGTAAGACCGTCTGGGGTGGCAGTGTTGCTTGGGAAGAGGGTTCAGCCCGAGTGTCTTCGGGTTCTACCACGTCTGAGACTGTTTGCCTTAGGGGCAGGTTATGACCTTTCTCCCCATTGGCCACCAGCCCCAGCAACGTCCCCTCCAGGGATTGAATCTGCTCTGTAGCCTGTTTCACCAGGTGCCCATGGGTTTGCCCCAGCCTGGTCACCAGGATAGTGCCATCGCTATGTTGCGCCATTAACATGGCATCGGCCAGCCCCAGCACTGCCGGGGTATCTACAATTACCAGATCAAAAGCCCGCTTACAGGCCGCCATCATCGGCGTCAGCCGGGGGGAGGCCAATAGGGTGGCTGGGTCAGGATGGGCTGGGCCAGCAGTAATCACATAGAGGGCCTCGTCTGGCAACACCTGTTGCAAGGCTTGTTTGGGGTGCAGGCCATGGCTCAGTATCGAGCTGAGGCCATAGGTGTTGGGCAGGTTAAAGGCTTGGTGCAACTGGGGGTTGCGCAAGC
>PWXP01000079.1 GCA_003561895.1 Planctomycetaceae bacterium
TGTGGTGCAAGGGTGATCGCATTTCAGGGTGATCGTCATGGAGTGCGAGCACCCACGAGATAAATATACTCTTGTCACAGGAGCAGTACTTTCATGGGATGGGTATAGTCACACCATGGCTACATTCGCCACCGCTCAAGGTTGTAGGAGCGCCTATAGCGGTTCTTGAACGCATAAGGTACACCTCGACTGAGAAAAGATTTGGAACGCATAGACCTGGACAACTGGCTTGTACTTTATCCAAGTGAGAACCGCTATAGGTTTACATAGCTTTTTGAAAGCCAGCATTTAAGATTATTCTATCTTCTAAAACTTGTGATCAGTATCACCACTTACACGCTTGAAAAATACTAAAATACCCATAAAAATACAGTAATAAATGGGTTCTGGATTACATTATCGCAATCCAGAACCCATTCGACGTTTAAGAACTAGAGAAATGAAACTAGCAAAGAATAAGTCTCTGATCAGGAAAATAAATGAAATATTCGATTTCTCTGAAACAGAAGAAGATTGCTTTATTAATCTTGAAGCGTTTCTTTGGAAAGAGAATAGTAGCTTTAATGAATTTACTAAATCTCTCTTGGAAGAAAATTCCAAGGCCAATTTCGACTCTGATGATATATTTACTGCGCTTTCGTCTTCTTTAGAAGTGTTTTTTTCTGAGAAAAAATCAAATACTGAAGAGTTTCTTGAAATTCTCGAAGACGTTATCTTAGGATATCCTATAGAATGGGTGGCGATCTTTCCACTAAACTACAATACTATTCTTCAAGAGCCTAGTCATTCACCATTAAAGAGAGTTTCTCCCATCGGCTCTTTTACTCTTTCTCCATATAAAAAACGCAAAGTATTTCAAGGGCTTTTATGAGAGAAAGTATAATCTTAGAGGTTTAGGTTCAGAGGAGCTGAATCACCAAAATAGGATGACAAAAGAACTGCTTTTTAATGCACCAATTCTAAGCTTTGAAGTCAATGGTTCCGAACAAGTGGCAAGGCGTAGGGCCATGGAATACTACGATTTCTTTTCTTGGGTTCAAAATCTATTTATTGCCCTAATCGAAAAACGTTTTGCGGTTATCAACGAATCACAAAATATATGTTTACACTTTTTTCTTATGAATGAAGTAAACAGGAAAATTCTTAGATTTCCAGTTCGTTCAAGTCTCTCTCTTAAGGGTGAAAACAGAATACTTGGAGAACTAAACGATGATCTGCTTAGACAGATTAAATCATCTGATTTCAAGGAGATTTCTAATTTAATATTTTTGGAAGATAAATTCAAAAGTGGAAAGAAAAAGGGCGAATTTGAGGTTAGCTTCTTTGGCAGAATATTCAACTCTCTGAAATTTTTTAGCAAAGGATTTTCAAGCGATGACAATGTTGCGCGATTTCTTTTTTACATGATTTCTGTTGAAGCTTTATTTTCGAAGGACAAATATACTCCTTTGAGAGTCACACTTGCTGACTGTATATCCCTCCTGCATCCTGTCCCTTCTGAGAGAGTTGATATCCACAAAAAAGTAAGAAATTTTTATGATCTCAGAAGTGCAATAGTTCATAGCGGAGAACACAAGGTTTTTAGCGAAGATGTTGCTAGTGCTGAAGAATTGTTTTCAAAGTCTATCTATAGGTGCATTAAATTGTATATAAAAATAAAGTCGACCAATAAGGATAGTCAAGGAATAGAAAATCTCTTTTTTGACCATCTCTTGAACCTTAAGTTGACTGGCCTATAAGATGTCAGTTAACTGAACTTGGCCTTGATCAGTTACTGATACTTTTTTGTATAAGATTTTGTTTGATTCCTGTCCAGATAATATAGCGGTTCTCGTTGTTTGTTAGGTGCGTACAGTATCTCATCGTCTGCTCAACCTCGGCTATTTTACGCAATGAGAGTTGCCCGTCGGCCTCAGTAGGAAAGCAATTTGCATAGAGCGATCGCATTTAAAAACAATGCTCAGAGGTGGGCGTCTCCGTCGGTTTCTGTAACCTTCAAAACAACATTACTCACCTGCATTATCCAAAACGAGTCGATATAATCCAGAGCTAAGTCGAAAACCTGCTTTTTGAATTAAATCTTCTATCAGAGGTTGAACAGATAAAAATAAGCCGCGCTGCTTGGCAATCAACAACGCCCCTAAGATTCCAGTAATTCTTATCCCCAGTGACTCTGCAAGGGCACGCCCTGATGCTTCATCAATCAGCAACCGCTCTGCTGAAAGTTCTAAGGCGAGAGCGATCGCTTCTGCTTCACCAGCATCAACTACCTGTCTGAGATTGGCCACTTGAATGCGATCGCTCACTTGTCGCACCTTGATCCAATCAAACATTTGAACTTCTGCTGTTCCTGGCACAGGCCGATCTAAAACTGTAAGCTCATCGTAAACAGCCTGAGGAATCAAAATTGTGCCGTAAATCTCATGGAGTAGGTGAAGTTGGTCAATAGCTGCCAGGTTGGTAATGGGTGAGGTATTGCTAACAACGGTCACAAATCACCCCAAGCTTGTAGATTCTCAACTTCTGCCTGAAAGCCAGCTTCGTCGTCGTAGACTACAATTCCCCGATCAGCTAGCTCTCGCTGAAACTCAATTAGCGGCATTTCTGCCAGTTCTCTGGCTTTGCTAA
>PWXP01000363.1 GCA_003561895.1 Planctomycetaceae bacterium
ACATCTGTCAATTTCCATCGGCGTTTCCGGCGGCGAAGCCAGGGGGTAGAAGTGGGGGGGCGAGTCTGGAAAACCGGAAAATTGCCACCCAAAAAATCGAGACCCGGTTCGAGCAGGTCCGCGCGCAAACCGTGTGCGGGCGTGGGTGGTTCCGGCCGCATGATATGTGGGCGTCAACCGTACCGTGCGCGTGGGTGAACCCGCCCGTCGGATGTTTACATCTGTCAACGAGATGGTAGTTCCGGGGGGGACCGCACAGTCTACAAGTGGCAGAGTGGTATCCGCGTTACCAAATCGAGTCAACTACAAAACTCGCAACAGGCCAGCAATTCGTCCATGGCGGTCGAGAGGCTACGATACGGCCCTCTCCGCCCAGGCCCCGGGCCACACGGTTCGGGCCGATGCCGACTTGTTCCATCCGCCGACTTGTTCCATCCGCCGACTTGTTCCATCCGCCGACTTGTTCCATCCGCCGACTTGTTCCATCCGCCGACTTGTTCCATCCGCCCCCTTGTACACCGCGGCTCGGTGAGCTACACTTGCGGACTTTAGCAAACTGGCGCGGCCCGGAATCAGGTTGGTTTGGGAAGCCGGGAGCGGGCCGCAGTTCGCGAAATCCCTGCCACCGTGCCGTGCCATGGCACTAGTTAGAGCGAGAACGGGCGAATGACGCAGACACTGGAATCGTTCATCGACAGGTTGCGGGCAGACGGCGTCGAGGCCGGCCGAAAGGCGGCCGAGGAAATCCGCCGCGAGGCCGAGCGAGATGCGGAAAAACTGCGACGCGACGCCGAGGCCAAGGCCCAGGAGATCGTCCGGGCCGCCGAAGCGGAGGGGCAGCAGATTCTCGCCCGGACGCAGACCGACCTGAAACTCGCCGCCCGCGATACCGTCGCCCGGCTCCGCGAGACCCTCAGCGAGGCCGTCAACCGGGTCTTGGAGAAGGCCGTTGCCGAGCAGTTCGATCGTGCCGACTTCCTTGCCGACCTGATCCGGGAGGTGGCCCGGCAATATGCCGAGGCCGATGCCGTCGGCGAGAGCGTGCTGACGATCAACGTTTCCGAGCCGATGCGGCAGCGCCTGGCCCACTGGGCCATCGAAACATTCCACAAAGATAAGAAGCGGGAAGGGCTTTCGGTGGAACTCCACGGTTCGCTTACCGGCGCCGGCTTCGAGTACAAAATGGTGGAAGGCACGGTCGAGATCACGGCGGAGTCGGTTGTCCAGGTCCTTTCCGAGATCATCACCCCCGAGCTGCGCAAGCTGATTGCCGAGGCGGTTGGCGAACCCCAGGAGCGGCCCGGCGGCGGCCACGATTCCCACCCCTCCGGCCAGGCCGACTGAGTTCCCCTGCCCCCTTGCCGCCCGGCCCTGAAGTTGCGGGCTCGAACCGATGCGAACCGACCGGTATTACGACCTCTTGGCGTTGCCTGCGTTAGGCGGGCTGGGCAGTGAACTGCCCATCGGGTTCGCCGAACTGCTCGAGCACTTGGGCGAGCGCACGGTGCGCGGACGGCTGGTCGCGACGGTGTTTCTGCTGGACGACCTGCTCCAGCGCGAGGCATTTCTGGCCGGCGAGGTCGAGCAGGTCGAGCCGACCGTGCTCACCGTCCGGCAGGCCCGCAACGAGGCCCCCCTGCCCGACTTCCTGGCCGAGCCCTCGCGGCGGGAAGCGGGAGGGCCGGAGGCCGACGCGCTGTGGGAAAGCTACTTCCGCCACGCGGCCGACGTGGGTCGGACCCTGGGCAGCCCGCTGCTGGTCCGCTGGGTCGGCTTCGAGGCGGCGTTGCGCAACGCGTTGGCCGGGGCGCGGGCGAAGCGCCTGGGGCTGGAGGAGACCGGCTACCTGGTCGCCACCGACCTGGCCGAAAGCGAGGAGGATTTTTCCGCCATGCTGAGCGAGTGGGCGGCAGCCCCCACCCCGCTGGCCGGGCTCCGCGTGACGATTCGCGCCCGCTGGGAGTGGCTCAGCCTGAACGACGCTTGGTTTTCGTTTGCGAACGACGAGTTGGTGGCATACGCCATCCGGTTGATGCTCCTGGAGCAATGGCGCCGTTCGGCACACGAAGAAGAGCAAACCGCCGCCGAGACGGCCTGATTTGGAATAACTTTATTTGCCGAAGGCAGGGGACGAACCCGTGAAAGCAAGGATCGTTGCAGTCAGCGGAAACCTGGTGATTGCCGAAACCGACGGCCGCGTTGTGCAGAACTCGGTCGGCTACTGCACCCGTTCCGACGGAACGCGGCTGTTGAGCGAAGTGATTCGCGTGCGCGGCCACCTGGCCGACCTGCAAGTGTTCGAGGAAACCCGCGGCTTGAGGGTCGGCGATCCGGTCGAGCTGCGCGAGGAAATGCTCTCGGTGGTGCTCGCGCCGGGTCTGCTGGGGCAAATTTACGACGGCCTGCAGAACCCGCTGCCCGAGCTGGCCAAGCAGGTCGGGTTCTTCCTGCAGCCGGGGATCTATATTCACGGAATCTCGACCACCCAGGCGTGGGCGTTCACCCCCACGGCGAAGCCGGGCGACGTCGTGCGCGCCGGCGACGCGCTGGGCGCGGTCCCGGAGGGCATTTTCACGCACCCGATCACGGTGCCGTTCGCCTGGCGGGGCGAGTTCACCGTCGAGAAGATCGCGCCGACCGGCAGCTACATGGTCGAGGCGGAGATGGCCGTGCTGGCCGACGCCCAGGGCGCCCGCCACCCGGTGACCATGCAGCAGACCTGGCCGGTGAAGCGCCCCCTGAGCGTGGCGCGCCGCCGCCTGCTGCCCGACGAGCCGCTGGTATCCCGCGTGCGGATCATCGACTCGATGTTCCCCGTGGTCCGGGGCGGCACGTACTGCATTCCGGGGCCGTTCGGCGCCGGAAAGACGGTGTTGCAGCAGATTACCGCCCGGCACGCCGAGATCGACATCGTGGTCATTGCGGCGTGCGGCGAGCGGGCGGGCGAGATCGTCGAGACGCTTCGCGACTTCCCCGAGTTGACCGACCCCCGCACCGGCCGCAGCCTGATGGAGCGGACGATCATCATCGCCAACACGTCGGCCATGCCGGTGGCCGCCCGCGAAGCCTCGGTGTACACCGCCGCCACACTGGGCGAATACTACCGGCAGATGGGGCTGAACGTCCTGCTGCTGGCCGATTCCACGTCGCGGTGGGCGCAGGCGATGCGGGAATTGTCGGGCCGGCTGGAGGAGATTCCCGGCGAGGAGGCCTTCCCCGCCTACCTGGAAAGCCGCATCGCGGCCTTTTACGAGCGGGCGGGGGCGCTGGAGCTGCGCGACGGGAAGATCGGCTCGCTGACCATCGGCGGCACGGTGAGCCCGGCCGGCGGGAATTTCGAGGAGCCGGTCACGCAGGGGACGCTGAAGGTGGTGGGCGCGTTCCACGGCCTCTCGCGGGCCCGCAGCGACGCCCGCCGCTATCCGGCCATCGACCCCCTCGACTCGTGGAGCAAATACCAGGGCATCATCGACGCCGAGGCCATGGCGACCATGCGCCGCCTGCTGGTCCACGGCAGCGAGGTACAGCAGATGATGACCGTGGTGGGCGAGGAGGGCACGTCGATCGACGATTTTACGGCGGCCCTGAAGGCCGACTTCTTCGACAACGTGTATTTGCAGCAGAACGCCTTCGACGACGTGGACGGCGCCACCCCGGCCGAGCGGCAGAAGTTCGTGTTCCACAAGGTGGCCGAAGTGGCCGCGCTCGAGTTCGAGTTCACCGACAAGGCGCAGGCCCGGCAAACCCTCGTCGAGGTGACCGATCTGTTCCGCAACTGGAACTACGCGGCGGCCGACAGCGACGAGTATCGGCAGTGGCTTACGGCCATCGACCAGTTTATCGCCACGAAAGGGCAAAAGGAATAGGGCGAACGTCATGAGGAAGTATTTCGATGCCATCCGCCGCATCGCCGGCAACGTGGTTACCGTCAACGCCATGGGCGTCACGTACGACGAGTTGGCCGTGATCAACTCGGCGCACGGCGAGTCGCTCGCGCAGGTGATCGACCTCGAGGGGCAGCAGGTGAGCCTCCAGGTGTTCGCCGGCTCGCAGGGTGTTTCGAACAACGACCGCGTGCGGTTCCTCCAGCGGCCCATGCAGGTGCCGTTCTCCGACGACCTGCTGGGCCGCGTGCTCGACGGCTCCGGCCGGCCGCGCGACGGGCGGGGGGCGGTTACGGGCACGATGACCGACCTGGGCACCCCGCCGGTCAACCCGGTCATGCGGCGCATGCCCGACCAGATGGTCCACACCGGCATCCCCATGATCGACGTGTTCAACTCGCTGGTTGAATCGCAGAAGCTGCCGATCTTCTCGGTGCCGGGCGAGCCGTACAACGAGTTGCTCGCCCGAATCGGCCTCCAGGCCGACGCGGATATCATCATCCTGGGCGGCATGGGGCTGCGGCACGACGATTATCTGAAATTCCGCCACACGTTCGAGGAGGGCGGCGTGCTGGGCCGCGCCATCCTGTTCGTCCACACCGCGGCCGACCCCGTGGTCGAGTGCCTGTTGGTGCCCGATTTGTGCCTGGCCGTCGGCGAACAGTTCGCCCTTCAGGGCAAGCGGGTGCTGGTGCTGCTGACCGACATGACGGCCTTCGCCGACGCGCTGAAGGAGATTTCCATCGTCATGGAGCAAATCCCCTCGAACCGGGGCTACCCCGGCGACCTGTACACGCAGTTGGCCCGGCGCTACGAGAAGGCCGTCGATTTCGACGGGGCCGGCTCGATGACCGTGCTGGCCTGTGTGACCATGCCCGGCGACGACGTCACCCACCCCGTGCCCGACAACACCGGCTACATCACCGAGGGGCAGTTCTACCTGCGCCACGGGCGGATCGAGCCGTTCGGGTCGCTTTCCCGGCTGAAGCAGCAGGTCAACGGGGAGACGCGCGACGACCACCGGGCCATCATGGACGCCTGCATCCAGCTTTACGCCCTCTGCCGCGAGAGCCGCGAGAAGCGCGACATGGGCTTCGAAATGTCCGACTGGGACCGCAAGCTGCTCCAATACGGGCTCCTCTTCGAGCAGCGCGTGATGGACCTGTCGGTGAACATCCACCTGTTCGACGCGCTCGACCGATGCTGGGACATCCTGGCCGAATGCTTCGAGCCGGCCGAGACGGGCATCCGCCGCGCGATCATCGAGAAGCACTGGCCGGCCGGCGACGGCGAGAAGGAGGCCGCCGAGCCCGACGAGCAACTGGCCGAAGCGAGCGCGTAGGTGAGCCGGAGCGAATGTCGAATGTCGAATGACGAATGTCGAATGTCGAATGTCGAATGTCGAATGTCGAATGTCGAATGACGAATGTCGAATAACCAGGGACGAATGACGAGACGGTAAACATCCATCGTGGCTGCGAAAGTCAAACTCACCCGACCTGAACTGAAGCGCTACCGCGACGCGCTGGCGCGGTACGAACGCTTCCTGCCCATGCTGAAGCTGAAACAGCAGCAGCTCCAGGTGACGCTGCGCGACGTGGGCCGGACGCGGCGCGAGGCGGAGCGGGCCCGCGACGAGGCCGAGACCACGCTCCGCCGCTACCGGAGCGTGCTGGCCGACCGCGCCGGCCTCCCGTTGGCCGAGTGGTCGCGCCCCAGCGAGGTGCGGGTGGGAAAGAAGAACATTGCCGGCGTGGAGATTCCCGTCTTCGAAGACGTGAGCTTTCCCGAGGCGCGCTACAGTCTGTTCGGCACGCCGCCGTGGGTGGACCAGACGCTGGTCGACCTGCGGGAGCGGAGCCGGCGCGAGGCCGCCGTGGAAGTGCTCCGGAAGCAGGAAGCGCTGCTGCACAGGGAACTCACCCGGATCATCCAGCGCGTGAACCTGTTCGAGAAGATCATGATTCCCGACGCGCGCGACGCGATCCGCAGGATTCGCATCAAGCTGGGCGACGAGATGACGGCGGCCGTGGGTCGCTCGAAGATCGCCAAACGCAAACTCAGTGAGACCCTGACCACGGAACCCGCTGAGACGTCGGCGCCCCCGACCGAAGGGAGCCCCATGCCATGATTGTCCCGATGCGCAAGGTGTACCTGGTCGGCCGCGCTTCCGACCGCGCGCGGCTGCTGAAGGCGCTAGGCGGGCTGGGCGCGGCCCACCTGGTGCCGGTGGACCGGTCGCGCGCGGTGCCCGACGAGAAGTGCGCCCGCCGGCTCGGGGCGGTGGAGCGGGCCTTGCAGGTGCTTTCCGGCGTGGCTCCCAGCGGCCCTGCCCCCGACCTGGCCCCCACGGACGCCGTCCAGGAGGTGCTTCAAATTCAGCGGCGGGCCGCCGAGGGGCGCAACCGCCTGGCCACGCTCTACCATCAGCTCGAACAGATCGCCGTCTGGGACAACCTCCGCCTGGAGCACGTGCGGAAGCTGCGCGAGGCGGGCATCGACTTGCGATTCTACACCGTGCCGGCCAGGTTGGTCGGCGAAATCGAGGCCGAATGCGTCGAGCCGATGATCGAACTGCCCGGCCGCAAGGTGCTCGTGGCCGTGGCCTGCCGGACGGGCAAGCGCAAGATGAAACTGCCCGAGGAGGCGGTCCCCGAGCCGCTGCCCATCCGCGATGCGCCGACCATCCGGGCCGAGGCGGCCGAGATCGACGCCTCGCTGCACCGCGATACCGAGCGGCTGCACGAGCTGGCGGCCCTGGCGCCGGCCCTGGAGACCGAGCGGGCCCGATTGGCCGAGCAGGCCGAGTACTCGCGGGCGCTGCACAGCGCGGCGGCCGATGAGCACTTGTTCGGCTTGCAAGGTTGGGTGCCGGCGGAAACGGCCCCCATCCTGGCCGAATCGCTGGCCGGGGAGGACCTTCCCGTGGCCGTCGAGTTGGTCGAGCCGGACGCGGACGAGCAGCCGCCCACGCTGGTGCGCCCGCCGCGGTGGGCCCGGCCCATCGAAGGGCTGTTCCAGATGCTGGGCACCACGCCGGGCTACCGGGAGTTCGACGTCTCCGTGCCTTTCATGATCGCGTTGCCCATCTTCACCGCCATGCTCATCAGCGACGGCGGCTACGGGGCCTTGCTGCTGCTCGTGCCGCTGTTGGCGTACCGGCAGGTTTCGAAGATGATCGGGCCCCGGTTCACGCAACTGCTCATGCTGGTAGGCGGCGTGACGCTGGTGTGGGGCGGCCTCACGGGGGCGTTTTTCGGATTCCTGCTCTATGAGCCGCTCATCCCGATCGATCTGAGCGAGAGTTCCCGGATGTTCATGATGTGGCTGAGCTTCACGATGGGCGCGGTGCATCTGAGTCTCGCCCAGCTTTGGCAGGCGGTGCGCCATTGGCCCGACCTGCGGTGGCTGAACCGGGTCGGCTGGGCCCTGTTCATCTGGGGCATGTACGGTGTGGTCCGGTTCTTCGTGCTCGACGATCCGATCGACTGGTCCGTGCCCTGGTTGTACCTGCTGACGGCCGGCGCGGCGCTGGCCGTGCTTTTTGCCAGTCCCAGCCGGAATGTTGTCAAGGCCCTCGGCTTGGGGCTGGCCCAATTCCCGCTTTCCATGCTTTCGGCGTTTTCCGACGTGATCAGTTACGTGCGCCTGATGGCGGTCGGACTGGCCAGCAGCGTGCTGGCCGAAAGCTTCAACGATATGGCCTTGTCCATCGAGTTCTGGCCGGCCGCCGGCGCCGTCCTGGTGTTCGGCCACGGCTTGAACATGGGCCTGGCGCTGATTGCCATGTTCGCGCACGGGGTCCGCTTGAACATGCTCGAGTTTTGCAGCAACATGGGCATGCAGTGGACCGGCTACGCCTATCGCCCCTTCATCCAAAACACGATTCAGGAGTACTCGCAATGACACAGGACTTGCTGGCTTCCCAGCTCATCCTCGCCCTGCCCCTGCTTTGGGGCGCCGCCGATACGGTGGGGGCTTTCCTCGGCCAGATGGGCCACGTGCTGGCTTTTGGCATGGCGGCCTTCGGCAGCGCCGTGGGGATCGGCATGGCGGGCCAGGCCGCCGCCGGCGCCTGGGCCAAGGAAGCCCGCGCCGGGCGCAACCTCAGCTTCACGTACATCATCCTGCTGGGCATGCCCATCAGCCAGACCCTCTATGCCATGATCGTGATGAACAACATGGCCCTCGTTTACGAGGCCCCCGAAGTGGCCTTGGCCAATGCCGGTCTGCTGCTGGGCATCGGCATCGCCACGGGGTTGGGTGAAATGCTCTCGGCCTGGATGCAGGGGCTGATCGGGGTGGCCGGCATCCGCGCCCTCGCCGACGGCGAAGGCAAGGGCCTGGCCTTCATCATCATTGCCATGGGTATTGCGGAAACGGTGGGCATTTTCGCCATGGTGTTCCTGCTTGGAATGATTCCGGCGGTCTGACGCGGACCGACTGCTTTCGATAATCCTGTCCCGCCTTTCGCGGCACCGTGCGGCCCGGCACCCTCCCGCCGGCAGCGCCGCCGCGAAGGCGGGACGTTTCCCTTGACGCCTCGAACCCAGGCCGTGTACTCATGTCTATCGACGCCTATTCGTTGTGCCCAGGCGGCACGGGCAAAAAGATCAAGTTCTGCTGCTCCGACCTCCTGCCCGAGCTGCAGAAGCTGGTGCGCATGATCGAAGCCAATCAAATGCAGGCAGCCCTCGGGCACGCGGAACACGTGCTCCAGAAGCACCCCGACCGCGCATGCCTGCTTGCCATGCGGGCCGAGCTGCTGCGCCGGGCCGGCCGCACCGAAGAACTGGCGCCCCACGCCGCACGCTTCCTCGAAGCGCACCCGAACAACCAACTGGCCTGGGCCGAATCGGCCATCGCCGCCGCCGTGGCCGGCGATTGCCGCCGCGCCGTCGAGTACGTGTACCGGGCGATGGAGTGCGTCGAACAGCAGCTTTACGGGGCGCTGTACGAGGCGATGAGCGTGGTCGCCCAGGTGGCCGTGTTCCATGGGCTCTGGGGCGCCGCCCTGGGGATGTTGCGGCTGCAAGCCATGATCGGTTCCGATAGCGAAGCCCCGCGCCGGGCGATGGCCCAACTGCACGCCCGGCGCGACATCCCAATCCTCCTGCGCTGCCCGCCCCCCAAGGCCCCGGTGGCCGATGACGCGCCGTGGGCCGGCCGTCTGAACGACGCGGTCGCCATGGTCCTCAAAGGGCGGTTCTACCGGGCGGCCGAGCAGGTGGCGGCCCTGGCCGAGGAGTGGCCCGGCGAGCCCGTGCTGTGGCAGTGGTTGGCGGAACTCCGCTCCGCCCTGGGCGACACGGAAGGCGAGGCCGAGGCGCTGCGCCGCCTGGCCGCGCTCGATATCCCCCGGGAGGACGCCGTCGAGGCCGAGGCCCGCGCCATGCTCGTCGCCGACGACCCCCTCGGCGACGGCGTGGATATGCTGCGAATCGTCTGGGCGGTTGGCGACGCCGAGGGGCTCCAGGCGGCCGTCGGGCTCGATCGCCGGTGCCTGCCCTTACCGGACGACGCCGCCGAGGGCGAGGCCGGCGAGGAAGGACCGCCGCCCCGGGTGACCTTCCTGCTCCTCGACCGCCCCCCGCCGGCGGCCACCGACGAGATCGGGCCGCAGGCCCTCGCCCGGCCTCGGGCCCGGGCCCGCCTGTTCGGCAAACAAACCGACCGCGCGGCGCGGCTGGAGGTGTGGGGCTTCCTGGCCGACCATCGGGCGGAAATCGAAACCCAGGTGGCCGAACTGGCCGGCGACGCGCTGGGCGCCGTTCTGGAACAGCAAGTGGTGGGCCGAACGTCCCGCAGCATCGACCTGATCGAGGCGGAGTTCGCTTTCCCGCCCGGCGCCGATCCGGAAGCCGTCCGGGCCGCCGTCCGGCAGTTCGGCCGCGAGGCCCTCCTCGACCGGTGGCCCGACTTGCCCCTGGGCGCCCTCGGGGGGCGCACCCCGCGCGACGTGGCCGGCAGCGACCCCGACGAGGCGCAGCGGCGCAAGCTCGCCGCGGTGGTGCTGACGCTGGAGTCGCTCGTCGAGGCGTCGGAGCGGAAGGATGAATTGATGGAACTCCGAGCCCGCCTGGGGTTGCCCGAACCGGCGCCCATCGACCCGGAAGAGGTCAACGTCCGCGAACTGCCGGCCAACCGGCTTGACCGGGTGATGGCCGAGAAGCTCAACGACGAAGACCTGGCGGTGGCGTTCGGCCGGGCGGTGAGCTACCAGTACGGGCCGGCCATGCATCAGTTCGCCCGCGTCCTGGCCGAGCGGGAGCACCTTGGCGC
>PWXP01000032.1 GCA_003561895.1 Planctomycetaceae bacterium
CGGAAAAGCGGACAACGGTGGGGCTAGCAGCCCAAGGGACCAAGCCCAGCGCCTCGCCGGGGCGTAAATCCAGGTCAACACCGTCCACCGCTTGCACATCGCCCGCTGTGGTAAGGCATCGTGTGTCATTAGCGCGCCCTCAGCCTTGGTTTGGCAAGCAGATCCAGTGAGCGCGAAATAAAGAAGACCGACATCACCGTGAGCATGATGAATACGCCTGGGGGAATATTCCACCACCAGGCGGTGCGCCAGGCCCCGGACAGACGCGCATTATGCAAAATCCCGCCCCAGGAAATCGATTGCGGCGGCCCTAGACCCAGAAACGACAGCGTGGCCTCAGCAATAATCGCCACACCGACAATAATCGCCAGTTCCAAAAACACCAGTGGCATAACATTAGGAAAAATATGCAGGTACATAATGCGCAGATCGGAAGCACCCGCCACTCGGGCGGCTTTGACAAAGGGGCGTTCGCGTAAACTCAGCACCTGTGAGCGGATCAATCGGGCCACGGTACGCCAGGTCAGCAGCGAAACGGCCAGAATCACAATGGTCAGGCTGGGATCGAACAGCAACACCAGAATCAGGGCAAACGGCTCGAAGGGAATGCCGTACATCACATCCACGGTGCGCATGAGTACCGTTTCCGTGCGCCCACGAAAATACCCGGCAATCAGGCCGACATTGGCACCGATCAGCACCACCAGGGTCGCGCCGATAAAACCCACCAGCAAGGCGATTTGTGAGCCATACACATTCTGGCTGAACAGATCCCGGCCTATGTGATCCGTGCCGAACCAGTGCTCGCCGCTCGGCGGCAGCAAACGGCTGACAAACCGATCCGAACCCAAGGCCATCAGAGTGTCACCGCTCACTGCCAGCGCCCGCAAATGGCGTTCACTCTCGGTGGGTGCCAATTGCCATTGAGTGCCGTCAAACTCGGCGATGATGGCATTGCGCCCCACCGCCACGGCCCGGCCATCGTCACTGATCCAACCGGCGCGCATGGCCCGAGGGTCCGGGGCGGTTTCGCTCACCCAGCGCTGCTCGGGGTCGGCACGTCGCAGCAGCGTGCCGCGCTCGCCCACCGCCAGCGCCGCACCACCCGGAGTGATCATAATATGGTTTAAATCCCGGGTGGACGGCAGGCGCAGCAGACTCACTGCGGCCGTATCGGGGTCAATCTGCAGCGTCAGACCGCGTTCACCCACCGCCAGCAACTGCCCGTCGTGATCCAAAGCCACCGAGCGTAACTCCAGCCCGCGGCCAATCGGGCTGCTCAGGGGGGTGAGGGTTTGCTCGGCCAGATTCAGCATCCACAGGGTTTCACTGGCACCGACGACCAGGGCGCGTTCAGCATCTATCCACGCTGCCCCCCGTAGCTCTACAGGCTGCGGGGTAGCGATGATTTGCCAGTCGCTGCCGTCATACACGCCCAGCGTACCGGCCGCGCCAACCACTAGCCAGCGCCCATCGGCCGCCCAGGCAATATCATGCAGATCGGCAGTAACAGGACTGTCCAGCGTTTGCCAGCGGCTGCCGCCAAATTCATGGACACTGCCCTGGCGTCCTACGGCGATAATCCGCTGACCATCGCCAGCGGCGGCATTGACTGTCAGTGGTCCCAAGGCCGCTGCCAAACGCCATGAGGCTTGACCGGCCGCGCCAGAGGCACGAATCAATAGCGAGGCTTCTTCGCGTTCGTTAATCGCGCGGGGATCGTGGGTGGCAATCAGATAATCAGGAAGAAGTAGATGAATTAAGAAACACAGTGCTAGGTTTACTTGCAGCTCGTGAAGGAATTAAAGAAGGTTTACCGGAGTCACTCGATTTCAAACAAGACAGACCAGATGCCCCATTAGAGAGAATGCAGTAAAAAACCACGCAGTTAGCGTGGCTATAAGGTGCTGGTATCACCAGCGCTTTTTTAGTTTGGTTTTTTATCTAGTGCCTTTTGTTTTTCCTTTCTTTGTTTTTCCTTTTGAAGCACTCGCCTTTTTCTTACTTCCTCATCAAGAATTTCATCAAACATTTCTTTCCAGCGCCTTTTTTTTCTTTCCATTATTTCTTCAGGGCTTTGGTCAGTACCACCTTTTCTTGAAACAAAAACATCTTTGCTTTTTGGCCTGTTTTCATTCATTGCTATTCCTCTTTTTCAAAAAACATAAATCTACATTAAAGTAATATAGATTTAAATTAAGTCAAGCCCTAGTCTGTCTGTTTTTGGCTAGTATATTTATTCTCACCAGATAGTAATTCTTCGCTATAGTTTCATAAATTATTTATTACCAATGTCATAAGTGAAAATCGAGAGGTAATTGCAAAACTAGCCAAACTGACGATTTTTTTTGCCGCCGAATGGGCAAAAAATGAAAAAAAGGTGGGCATCGCTAGCACAAAGCTAGTAAAATAAGGTGGTTAACAAGCAACTTATCTCGATGCCCACGATGAATAATACACTCAAATCCCGCCTCTCGCAATTTTGGAATGACCTTCAATGTGACCTCTTTCCCTTTTTGAGGGAGGAAGAGCGCCTAGCGCTGACTCCGCCGCTGGAGAAGACGATCCGTGTGCTTGAGCTGATCGAACTCGAACGGTTCATTCCCTCCAG
>PWXP01000326.1 GCA_003561895.1 Planctomycetaceae bacterium
CATCGCGCCAATCCGGTCCCAGTCGGTCTTGGAGGATTCGTTCATATTGCGCGCGTTCATGGGAAAGCGCCTTTCGGAGTGATATGATCCGGATGACGTCTTCGTCTCGCTCGACGTAGACCACCACGACGACGAACGCCCCCAGCAAGCCCACCCCGATCCAGCGATCTTCGCCGTAGTCTTCCCGGTCGTCGGCGTCGACCAACATAGGCATGGAAAAAATCTGCCCTGCGTCGGCGAAGTCCAGACCGTGTTTCCGGATGTTGGCTTGGTTCTTGCGTTCGTCCCATTCAAATCGCATTGGTAAATTATACCCGATGGGCGAAAGGTGGGAAAGGGGTCGTGCCGCCGACATGGGGGGCGGGGTGCATACGGCCTTTCCGGCGACGTTTCGTGGTCTGGATTATGTCAAGGGCAATAATCGGGCTGCACCGTGCGTTCAACGCTTCCCCGCGCCGAGGGCCCACCCGCGAAGAGCCACGTTCCGGCCCGCTACCGCGAGCCGGCCACCAGCGGGCTGGAACTGGTCGTCGAGCCTGGTGCACGGTCGATGAACGTCGAGTTCCACGTGCAGACGAACACGCCCTGAGGCACGGCCGGCGCCGGGGGCCAAGTTCCCGCAGCCACCACCCGACGGAGTCGCGCCCATGCGTCTCCGACATCATACCCGCGCCGCCGCGGCCATGGCAGCGTGCGCCTGGACGTGCATCCAGGCGGAAGTCCGGCGCCAACTCGGCCGCGACGACGTCGTGCCCGGCATGATCGCCGCCATCCAGACCCACGGCGACCTTCTGAGCAGCCCTCTGGTTTTGCCTTCTCGGCAAGTCGGCCCGGGAGCAGCCCGCCGGCCGCAAGTGTGCCTCCGGTCATCATGCCCTTGACCAGAGTGCGTCGATTCATTGGCTGTTCCATCGGTGATCCTCTTGGTGGGTCGGTGCAAAAGCGATTGGCGCAGGAACCGCCGCCGGTACTTCCGACGATTCCCCCGGTGGAAGGCCGAAATCGGGAAGGCGGAGCGCGGGCCGTCCGGCGAATCGACCGATACCGCATCGATGCTATTTTCCCCAAGGCGCAGAGTGGGGTCAACCCGGTCGCGCGAGGTGTGTCGGAGTCGGCAAGCGATGCGCAGCACCTTGGCCCCGGCCCGGCCGCCCTGTTTCAGGGCCGGCAGAGCCCGATTAACAACTCGCGTGGCTCCCGGCAGCCGAAGCATGGGCCGGTGCCGCGGGCGGTTGCCATGGCGTTGGGGCCGCTGCCCCGACCTGCTGGGTGCGAAGCGCGCGGCTACGACACCTTGTGAATTCGCCGGTGCGGCAGGGTATGGGGAGCCCGCGGCTTGCCGGCCAGGGGGACGGCAATGACCTCGTCGTCGTCGGGCAGTTCGTCGGCGGGTTCGTCGGGCTTGGGGGCGCGGGGACAGAAGAACCGGCCGAACGGCCCGCTGAGCACCGCCGGCAGGAAGATCAAGTCGCCCACCAGGGCGGCAAACAACAGCGTGAGCATGAGCATGCCGAATCGCTGCGTGGGGGTGAACGTGCTGAAGGCGAAGGCGGCCAGGCCGAACCCGGCGATGAACGTCGTTTGCGTCATGGCGTTGGCGCAGCGCTCGTAGGCCATCATGGCCGCGCCTTTGCGGTCGAGCCCCCGGTCGAGGCCGCGCCGGAACCAGGTGAGGTAGTGGATCGTGTCGTCGACCGCCACGCCCAGGGCTACACTGGCGGTCATCATGGAGCCCACGTCGACGAGAATTCCCAGCCAGCCCATCGTGCCGAAGATGACCACGACGGGAAACATGTTGGGGATCATCGACACCAGGCCGGCCGAGGGGCTGCGGAGCACGAACATCATCACAAAGGCGATGAGCACGAAGGCCAGGGTGAGGCTTTCGAACAGGCCGCTCATCAATTCGTGCTGCGTCTTGTACACCACGGGGACCAGGCCGGTATAGGTTACGTCGACCCCCTCGACGCCGGCCTCGCGATAGGCGGCCAGGACGGGCTCGACGTTCGCCTGGATGTCGTCGACGAATTCGCCGTAGTCGATGTCCGTCAGCGCGGCCACCCGGCCGGTAACACGCCACAGTTCTTCATCGGTCTGCTCGTCGACGGTCAGGTATTCGCGGAATTGGTGCCGGTGGTGGTCGAGCCGCCGGCTGAGGACCTGGTCGTGGGTGCGCCGGCGGTTGAGCAGGATATCCGGGATGCCCCGCGACCGGCTGGGTGTGATGTCGGGGGCGAAGGTGGCGGCGGAGAGGGCGCCGCCTACCTCGGGCATCGCTTCGAGGGTGCGCTCGATGTGCTGCGCCAGCCGCATCCGCTCGACCATGTTCAACTCGCACTTGCGGTTGTCGACGCGGAGGACCACTTCCATGGGCACGAGGGGGCCGAGGTGGTTTTCCAGCCAGGTGTAGTCGGCAATGATGGGCGCGTCGGCCGAGAAAAGCTTCATCAGCTTCACCGAGGTCTGAATCTGCGCGACACCCACCACCAACAGCAGCATGGCCGCCAGGCACCCGGCGGCCACCCAGCCGTTGCGCCGGATGATCAGGCCGCCCACGCCGCGCCAGAACCGCAGGATGAGCGTTTCCTTCGACTCCTCGGAGTTCTCC
>PWXP01000562.1 GCA_003561895.1 Planctomycetaceae bacterium
GGCGCCGGATCCTCGCCGATCCACCGGGCAATGCGCGCGGCCATTTTGTTCTGGTAATAGTTGTAGGCCGATGCATGCGCCACGCCGCCGCCCGCGTATTGCAGGGCGTCGCTGGCCCAAATACAAGGCCAGGCTTCGTAGAGACCGCCCCGGTCGAAACAGCGTTTCTCCCAGGCCAGGTGACGCTTGATGTTCGGCCAGACCTGCTTCGCATACTCTACGTCGCCGGTCCACAGCAGATGCCGCATGAGTACATCGAACAGCACCAGGTTCATGTCATAATGACTTTCCTGAATCCAGCCCTCGCTTCGACGAGTGGGCGGCGCTTGCGGATCGACGGGCGTGCTGATCTGCCCGGCGCGTCCCCAACGTCGGTCCGTACGATGAAGGCTGCTGTCGATGTGGCGCCGGGATCGCTCCGGCCAGCCCAGCGCATCGCCGGTGTAGCCGCAGCGCCAGCCGGCCATGGGCTTGCGCCAGGCCACGTTCCCGTGCATGTACCAGTTGCCGTTGAACAGGGCGTCGGCGGCGACGTTCAAGGCGGGAACCGCGGCGTTGACGTACGGATCCGGCGTGTCCACGGCGACCTGGTCGGCAATGGCCCGCTTGGCCGCCACGCTTTCGGCGAACCATTCCGCCAGCGCGTTGGCCTCCAGGGTCTTGTCTTCACCCCGGATCAGTGCCATGAAGAAGGGTGTGGCGGCGGAGACGGAAGCCCGGCCAAGGATCACCGGACGGTCGCCGCCCTGGCTTGACAGCAATGCCTCGGGGCCCCCCCATTGCGCAGCCTCGGCGGTTTTCATGCCGTCAGCGCTGGAGACGACGCCCGAGACGCGAACCTGGCCCGCCCGCAGAACAAACCCGTTGCTGTCCAGTGCGAAACGATTGTTCCCGCATTGCCTGTCTTGCAAGCCGTAATGTCTGGCGATATCCGTATACCCGATGTCGCCTTTGAAATCCACCGCGCCGGTCGCGCCGCCGTAGGCCCAGACCAGATCGGCATCGCTTTTGCCGGCCTGCTCGACCCGCACCAGCGCGGCGGTGCGCTCGGCGGCGGGCACGGCCTCGATGATCCATGCGCCGTCGCCAATCAGGGCGTCGCGCACGGTGTAGGTCATGCGTCCCTCCGCATAGCGGGCGGTCACTGTGTCGGCGTCAAGCAGCCATTTCGCCTGACCGCCCGCGGCGATACCCAGGCGCAGCACCCCACCCTTGCCGGGCAGATAGAAGGCGAACTCCGGCCGGTCGCCGGCATCGAAGCGCGCGCCGTCGCGGCCGATATACAGCGGGCGGTTGAACCGTTCATCGCCGTTGGTGATCACAAACCCGCCGTCCTCTGGGGTGTAGCGCATCGGCCGGGCCGTCCGTCCGCTCAATACCGGCTGCGGCGCGTGGTTCACGCCGACCCGATAGGGGACATGCGGTTCATTTGTTTCCGCTGCCTGACCGTTGACGTAACCGTTGAACAGGTTGTAGGCATCCGTACCGGAAGCAGGCATCAAACCGTCGGTATGGCTATAACCAAAGTTCGTACCTCCGATGTTAGAAACGGTAAGTTCGATTGCCGTGGCGTTGCCGTTCGTGTCAATGAGGTTGGAGGTCGTGCCCCCAGCATTGCGGACATTTGCCCAATTCGTGCCCGTCTGGTAGGCGTCGTTTGAAGTGTGTGAAAGGTCGACATAGACGGCGCGAGGATAGATGATCTCCGCGTTGGCGGCGATCGCGCTCACGAGAACCGCCGCGGCGATCCCCATCACAAATACGGCTTTTGCGCACAATGCGCGAGTGAGCCAGGAACGTCGTTCTTGCGAAAGCATGGTTTTACTTACCGTTGAACAAAATTGTCATCATGCCCTCTACGCGGGCCGGTTTTCTCCGGAAGGCTCGAAACTTATCGGTGACACGCTGGAAGCCTATCCCACAGCGTCTAACTTCCATTCTAATCGCCCGTCAAGCGTTTGTCGTGCAAAATCGGCCGCTGAATAAAATCGCCATCATGCCCCCTATGCGGGCGGAGTTTCTTCGGCAAGCCTCTCGTCGACATTCCTTCCCCTTACCGGCCGAAGGGGATCGTTGCCCCCGACCGGGGCCGGCGCACTTTTGCCCGCAGCGGGTTGCGCAGCGCGGCCGGCGGGCGCGGCCACCGGCGCGTGGACGTGCCCGTGGGGCGATGGTCGGCGGTAATGCCCCGCGTCCCGGATCGTATCGAACATGGCCAGCACGTTTTCCACCGGCGTTTCCGGCAGGATGCAGTCGTGGCTGGCGCCGGCAATGTATCCTCCGCCGGGCATCAGGATTTCCAGCGTCGCGCGCGTGGCCTCCCGGACTTGCTCCGGCGTGCCCTCGATCAACACGTGGTGCGAGTCGATCGCCCCGTTCAGCAGGATGTGCCCGCCGAACTGCTCCTTCAGCTTCTGCGGCTGCATGGCCTCGCAGCACGGCTGCAGGGCGTGCAGGCCGTCGAGGCCGATTTCGATGAGTGAAGGGATCAACTCGGTGAACGCTCCGCAGCAGTGGAGCATGACCTTCAGCCCGTAGGCGTGGCCGAGGTCCACCAGCCGCCGCATGGGCGGCAGGAGGAACCGGCGGAACATGTCCACTGAAA
>PWXP01000673.1 GCA_003561895.1 Planctomycetaceae bacterium
CCGGAACCTGTCATATCATGAAGGGGCTATGTCGGGAGGTCTGAATTTCGTTTCGCAGTTGTCTCAAACCGATTGACACGTGCCGGGCCGTTGTGGTACGGTAAGTGTCCAGCAGTTGGGTAGGCGGCCGCGAGGTTCGCGGCTCGGCCGAGTCCGATTTCCGCTTGCGTCAGGAGCCTCTCATGCGTTTACGCGCATTGTCGTTGTTCACCGCAGTCGTATTCAGCCTGCTGCCGGCCGCGGCCCTCTCCGCCACGGCGGAGGCGAACCGGCCCAATGTCGTCATCGTCTTTACCGACGACCAGGGCTACCAGGACGTCGGGTGTTTCGGCTCGCCCGACATCGAAACCCCCCATCTGGACCGGGTGGCCGAAGAAGGGATGCGGTTGACCGACTTCTACGTCTCGCAGGCCGTGTGCTCGGCCTCCCGCGCGTCGCTGCTCACCGGCTGTTACAACGTGCGGGTTGGCATACTCGGCGCCCTGGGGCCGCGAAGCCGACACGGCATCCATGAGGACGAGCTGACCCTGGGCGACCTGGTCAAAAACCGAGGTTACGCAACAGCCGTCTATGGGAAGTGGCACCTCGGGCATCACCCCGAGTTCCTGCCGCTGCGCCACGGCTTCGACGAGTACTTCGGCATCCCCTACTCGAACGACATGTGGCCCCACCATCCCACCGCCGGCAAGCGATTCCCCGCGCTGCCGATGATCGAGGGCGAACGCATCGTCAACGAGGAAGTCACGCCCGAGGACCAGACCATGTTCACCACGTGGTTCACCGAGCGGACGGTCCGGTTCATCGAGCAGCACCGGGACCAGCCCTTTCTTGTATACCTGGCCCATCCGATGCCGCACGTGCCGTTGTACGTTTCCGACAAGTTCGCCGGCAAGTCGGAGCGCGGCCTCTACGGCGACGTGATCATGGAGATCGACTGGTCGGTCGGGCAGATACTCGAAACCCTGGAGCGCCTCGGGCTCGACGAGAACACGCTGGTGATCTTCACGTCGGACAACGGGCCGTGGCTTTCGTACGGGACGCACGGCGGCAGCGCGCTGCCGCTGCGGGAGGGGAAGGGCACGACGTTCGACGGCGGATTCCGCGTGCCGTGCATCATGCGCTGGCCCGCCCGCATTCCACCCGGCACCGTTTGCAACGAGTTGGCCGCCACCATCGACATCCTGCCCACGCTGGCCGAGATTCTCGACGTCGCCTTGCCGGAGGACCGCATCATCGACGGGAAGAGCATCCTGCCGCTGATCGAGGGCCGGCCCGGCGCGAAAAGCCCGCACGAGTTCTACGCCCTGTATCACGGCCGGGAACTCCAGGCGATTCGCAGCGGCCGGTGGAAGCTGCACTTTCCGCACGCGTACCGGACGCTGGCCGGCCGCGAGGGCCGCGACGACGGCTTCCCGGTGCCGTATTCGACCGCGCGCACGGGCCTGGAACTGTACGACATGGACAACGACGTCGGTGAAACCGAAGACGTGGCCGAGCAGCATCCCGAGATCGTCGCGCGGCTGAAGGGCTACGCCGAGCAGATGCGCGACGACCTGGGCGATTCGGCCACGAAGCGCAAGGGGAGGAATCTCCGCGCGCCCGGCCGGCTGGCCAACTAATACAGGGGCAACCCCACCCGAAGGAAACCACATGAACTCCCTGCAGCGAGTGACCGCGGCCCTCGAGCGCCGGCAGCCTGACCGCGTGCCGCTGTTCGAGTGTGTAATCGACGAACGGGTGCAGCAGGCCTTGCTGGAAACGTTGCGCGAATACGGCGAGTATTGATTGATAGTCCTACGCTTACGGAGACCTTACTGATGGCGAATGATCGACCAGTCGCTCTGATTACCGGCGCCGCGCGGGGGATTGGGTTCGGAATTGCCCGGTGCCTGGCCGTCGAGGGATACGACATAGCGGCCAACGGCGTGCGCGACGAGCAGGCCGCCCGCCCCGCGCTCGACGAGCTGCGCAACCTTGGCGCCGAGGTGCTCTACTGCCGCGCCGACGTGGGCGAAACGGCCGCCCGGGCCGCCATGATCGAGCAGGTGGAGCGGCATTTCGGCCGGCTGAACGTTTTGGTGAACAACGCGGGCGTGGGCCCCAAGGTGCGCGCCGATATTCTCGAAGCGACCGAGGAAAGCTACAACTGGGTGATGCGGACGAACCTGCAAGGCCCGTACTTCCTGACCCAGGCCGCGGCCAACTGGATGATCCGGCAGCGGAAGGCCGACTCGCGGCACCCTGCCTGTATCGTGAACATCTCGTCGATCTCGGCCACGCTGGCGTCGATCCACCGGGGCGAGTATTGCATCTCGAAAGCCGGCCTGAGCATGACGACCGCGCTGTGGGCGGCGCGGCTCGGCGAGTTCGGCATTCCCGTCTACGAGGTGCGGCCCGGGCTGATCAAGACCGACATGAGCAAACCCGCCACCGAAAAATACGACAAACTCATCGCCGCCGGCCTCACGGTCGAACCGCGCTGGGGAATGCCCGAAGACGTCGGCAAGGTGGTGGCGGCCATCACCCGCGGCGACATCCCCTACGGCACCGGCGGGGTCATCATGGTCGATGGCGGGCTCACGCTCGGCCGGCTGTAAACACGCGCTGCTCACGCTGTCGGACGAGGAAACACAGGCCCTAGCCGATGCCTTCGCCGCGATGATCCGGCGGCGCAGCTACACCTGCTATGCCTGCGCCATCATGCCCGACCACGTTCATCTGTTGATTCGCAAGCATCGCGACCGGGCCGAAACGATGATTGGCCATCATGGCACAAGAGTAAGCGCGAACTCGAAGTGATTCGGCCCGTCCTCGGCGACGACGGCTTCCAGATCGGTCTCCCGGAACCGAAGCTCCTCATACTCGGGAAACTCGCCGTCATGGGGATGCTCGAACGGGCGGCCCGTGTCGCGGTAGGCCAGCACCCGGACGGTGTACCGCCCGGGGGAGAGCCCCCGATCGGCCGGCAACTCGAACCGGCCGTCGCGCACGGTCGTCTCGGAACGGGTCGCGGCCGACTCGCCCTCGGGTATGAAGCTGACCGCCCCCAACTCCAGCGGTGCACCGTCTACGGTCACCACGCCGGTGACGCGCTGGCGGTCGTCCATCCATGAGCAACCCCCCAGAAGAAACGGTACACCCAGGCCCATCAAGAAACCCAAGAGGCTGCGGAAATGAGGCCTATGGAGAACGTCTCCAGTTTCACGTCAGCGCGCGCTCAGAGATAAGTTGGCCATTTGCAATGTAGTAGGCACTCGCCGTGTGCCGAAATTCGCGAACGGCACACGGCATGCGCCTACTACAATGTGTTCAAGTTCTTTCTGAGCGCACGTTAGCGGCAAGGGGCGTCAATGCACTCGACCCTGCAGCAACCGGCTTGACGGATCGCAAACGCGCATTCAGAATGAGAAATTGGGAGGAAAGCTCTCGAATACCCCACGCCGTGAAGACAACGGTACGGGGAGAGGTCGATGTTGTCGGCCATCGTCTTTCCCTCAAAACAACGTCAGTTGGCCGGAAAATGGACGGGTCCCCAGCCGGCCGTGAACGATTATCAGAAAACGCACACGCCCGCGGTCCCATGACCACCATCCTCGACGAAATAGTTGCCGCGAAACGGCAGGAGATTGCCCGGGCGAAGGCCGCGGTGCCTGCGGCGGCGCTGCGCGAGATGCTGAGCGAGGCGCCCCCGCCGCGCGATTTCCTGGCCGCCGCGCGAAGGCCCGCGGGGGAGCAAGCCGGCACCGTGCGGCTCATTGCCGAGGTGAAACGCGCCAGCCCCAGCCGCGGGCTCATTCGTGAAGACTTCCAGCCGGTCGACATCGCGCTGGCGTACCAACGGCACGGGGCAAGCGGTATTAGCGTGCTCACCGACGCGCCGTACTTTCAAGGCAGCCTCGACATTCTCCGCCACGTGCGCGCGGCGGTTGCCCTGCCGGTGCTGCGCAAGGACTTCGTCGTCGATCCGTACCAGGTGCTCGAAGCCCGCGCCGCCGGGGCCGACGCGGTGCTGCTCATCGCCGAATGCCTCGACGAGGCGCAGCTCAAGACGCTGCACGACGCCATTGGCGCGTTGGGTATGACGCCGCTGGTCGAGTTGCACGAGGCGGAAAACCTGCCGCGCGTGCTGGCCGCCGGGCCCCGGCTGGTGGGCATCAACAATCGCGACCTGCGCACTTTCCACACCGAGCTGGAGCACACGCTCCGGCTGCGTCAGAAGGTGCCGGCCGATTGCGTGTTGGTGAGCGAAAGCGGCATTCGCACCCGGGCCGACGTCGAGCGGTTGGCCGCCGCCGGTGTCGACGCCATGCTGGTGGGCGAGTCGCTCATGGCCCAGCCCGAGGTGGGCGCCGCCGTCGACGCGCTGCTGGGAACGACCGCGCGGCACTAAGGCGCACTCCCCTCGCCCGGATGATCCACGATAGGTAGGGTGGGTCAAACAACCCGCTTCTTTGGTGGGTCATCGGTCGCTACTGCCGGCGTGCTTCCAGGCAAGCGGCCTACAAATCAGCTTGATTGCGGCTTGTGCGGCCCCACCAACGATGTACGCGACCTTGACCCACCCTACGTATATGAATAATCCGGGCCCGCGGTTCAGCGGCTTCGGAAAGGCGCATTGCCGGAGGGGATCGACCGAGTCCCTCACACGTCGCCCCAAATAGGCACGCCGATGCCCCGGATGGGGAAGCCGAGGCGCTTGTCGGTCAGCAGGTTGATCAGCGGCCGACCGTCCTGCCAGCGCCGCAGGTTCCGGCAGAACAGTTCGGTCATGCGGTCGATTCGCCAGGCGGCCTGGCCGGCGACGTGCGGGGTAATAATGACGTTCGGCATTGCCCACAATGGGCTTTCCACCGGCAGCGGCTCGGGGTTGGTCACGTCCATCACCGCGCCGGAAAGGTGCCCCGAATCGAGCGCGGCCCCCAGGTCGCCGGTCACCACGAGCGGGCCCCGGGCCATGTTGGCCAGCAGCGCGCCGGCTTTCATCTGCCCGAGACGCCGGGCGTCGAACATGCCGCGGGTCGAATCATTCAGCGGAAGGGAAAGGACGACCACGTCCGACGCGGCCAGCAGATCGGGCAGGCGGTCGGCCGGCCAGAGGTGGTGGACCGAGTCGGGCTTTTCGACCGGGAACAGGTCGACGGCCAGCGTGCGGGTGCGGAAGCCGCGCAGCACGTCGGCCAGCCGCCGGCCCACGCCGCCGAGGCCCACAATGCCCACGGTCTTGCCCGTCAGGTCGCCCGTCGGACGCCGGATGAACTCCCGCTGCTGTTGGGCCCGGAAAAAGGTGGGCAGGCTGCGGTAGAAGGCGGTCAGCAGGGCGATGGTGTGTTCGGCCACCTGGTCGGAGAGCACGCCCGAGGCGCTGGTGACGGCGATGTCCGACTCGATCACCGGCGGCACGAGGCAGTGGTCCATGCCGGCGGCCGACGACTGGATCCACCGCAGCCGGCCTCGGCGGACGACCCCCTCCCAGTCGATCGGCACCTTGGCATGGCCGCAGAAGATGTCGGCCTCGAACAGCTCCTCGGCCACGCGCTCCTGGCCGGCGTCGACCACCTCGGCGTCGGGCAGGGCGGCGGCAATTTGGCAGACGTGACGGGGCTCGACGGGGTAGCAAAGGACGATTCGGGTAGGCATTCTAGCATCGTCGGGTAACGGTTCAGGGGCCCCAGGCCCCGGCGAACGGCTACATCGGTGGGGTTGCCGGTTCGCGGCACATTGTATCGCGCCGGTTCCCGTTGTAAAGCGGCCTCCATACGGGGGGTACTACCCCTGTGTCAGCGAAGGGCTCGATGGTCTGCCGCTTGACAACAATCCCCGCCCGTGCAATAATCGCTGGGTCCTGGCAAGGGTGACGCGCCGGTTGCCGCGGGGAAAATCCCATCCTATGAATCGAAGGGCAGAGCAATGGCACACAACAATCGTGGGAATGGGTTTGGGCGAACGTGGATATTGGGCGTTTTACTGGCAGCGGTGCCGGCGGCCGTGCCGGAGAAGGCCCCGGCCGACAACCGCCCGAACATCATCTTTGTATTCACCGACGACCACGCCCAGCACGCGCTGAGCGCCTACGGATCGGTGATCAATCAGACGCCCCAACTGGACCGCCTCGCCGCCGAGGGCATGCTGTTCCGCGAGGTGTTCGTGGCGAACTCGATCTGCGCCCCCAGCCGGGCCACGCTTCTGACGGGCAAGCACTCCCACCTGAACGGCCAGTTGACCAACCGCGACCGCTTCGACGGCACCCAGCCGACGTTTCCCAAGCTGCTTCAAGAAAGCGGGTACACCACGGCGATGATCGGCAAGTGGCACCTGCGGAGCGATCCGACGGGCTTCGACCACTGGGATATCCTGCCGGGCCAGGGCAGCTACTACAATCCCGAGCGGTTCATCTACGAGCCGTCGCTGCGGACCCCGCTGATCGTCCGCTGGCCGGGCGTTACCGGCGGCGGCGAAAACACCGACATGGTCAGCAATCTCGACTGGGCGCCGACGATGCTGGAGATGGCGGGCGTCGAAGTGCCCGGCGACATGCAGGGGCGGTCCCGACACATCATCTCCGAACGTTGAGGGAGGACCCCGACACTTGACCCCTATCGGCATCGCGACACCGGCCGAGCCGGAGGGGCCGGACCTCGTGAAACTCGAGCAGCGCACCGTCAAGTGGTGGGAGCCGCTGGCGCTGCTTTCGGTCTTGGGCCTGCTGTTCCTGATCGGCGATCGGTTGGGGCTGCGCGGCGAACTGAAGGCGCTGCGGGCGTGGATCGAATCGCTCGGCGTGCTGGGGCCGTTGTTGTTCCTCGCCTCGTACCTGCTGCTGACGATGCTCGGGTTCCCCAGCTCGCCCCTGACGGCCGCCGCCGGGGTCCTCTTCGGCGCTGTCGTCGGGCTGGCCACGGCCATGGTGGCGGCCACCACCGCCATGCTCGGCAGCTTCCTCATCGCCCGGCACCTCACGCCCGAACGCTGGCGCCGCCGGCTGCTCGCCACCGGCGGCTTCCGGCGCATTGATCGCCTCGTCCTGCGCCGGCCCGCCCTGGTCGTGGCGATGGTCCGGCTGGCCAACATCCTGCCGTTCGCGGTGGTGAATTACGGTTTCGGGCTCACCCGCGTGCGATTCGGCACGTACGCCCTCTGGTCGGTCCTGGGCAAGGTGCCGGGCACGGTGGGGGTGGTCGTCGGTGTGGACGTCATCGTCAAGGCGTTGTACCGCGGACACGTGTCGTGGAAGTCGGCAGTGGTGGTCCTGCTCATCGTCGCCCTGCTGGCCGTGGCCATCCGCAAGATGAACCGGCGGCTCGGAGAATTGGCTGCCGAAGTGCCATCGTGAGCGCGCCAACCCGGATTATTCATGACGTGGTAGGGTGGTGACAAGCAAGCCAAGACTCTGGTGGGACTTCGGTCGCTTGCCCGGGCCTGCTTCAAGCGGACGACATGCGAACCAGCCGGGCGTGGCTTGCGCAGTCCCACCAACGACTGACGCGACCTTGCCCCACCCTACATCTTCCATCGAGCGCGTGCTAACGCTCCATCATTTGCTCGTACAACAGTTCGATCATTTCGCCCACCAAGGCGGCATGGGTCGTTTCGAGCAGCAGATCGAGCTTCTCGTGCAGGCGGCGTTTGCGGTTAATATGTCTGGCCGCTTCGAGCGCGCCTTCTCGGGTGAGTCCGCCGCCGGCGCCCACGCGGCTGTTCAATTCGTCGAAATCGGCCTCGGTCCAGTGGCGGAACAGTTCGGGCGACTCGGCGACGGCCCGCTCGACCTCGGGGTTGGTGGTCTGGTCGAACTGGCGGTAGGCCAACTGGGCCGGATCGAGGAAGAATTGGTCGACCGCGACGCCGAGGCCCTCGGCGAGGCGGTGGAGCGTGGTGCCTCGCGGGCGGTGTTGTCCGCTGCACACGGCGCGGACGGTGCGTTCATCGAGCCCGGCGCGCCGGGCAACCTCGCGGACCGACAGGCCCCCGGCAGCCATCAACCGTTGCAGATTCATTCCGGCGTAGTTTTCCACGCACCGCTCCCGCCCAAGGCCCCGGAGAAATGTACGCTTGTATACACATTCGGACCGGGGACGTCAAGGGGGCGCAGCGCTGGCAAAGGGAGGAGCCGCACGTTTCGCGCCCTTTCCGGGGCACCAGCACACCAGGTGGGGCATTGTACCTCGCACGAGCAACGGCCCCGGCAGTCGCAACAACCGTCCGGCGTGCCCACTTGCCAAACCCCGGCGATGTTTGCAGAATAACCCCATTCGCGTGCCCGCCGGAGGCACGGCTCACCAACACGTCTATCCGAAGGAGAAACCGATGATCTTGGTCGACTGGCTCGTTTTGGCCGCGTATTTTGCGGTGCTTGGCGCAATTGCCGTTTGGGTGGTGTCACAGAAGCAGGACTCCTCAGCCGACTACTTCCTGGCCGGCCGCAACCTCGGATGGTTCGTGGTCGGCGCGTCGCTGTTCGCCTCGAATATCGGTTCGGAGCACTTGGTAGGCCTGGCCGGCGCGGGCTACTCCAGCGGGGTGGCCATGGCCCACTACGAACTGCACGCTTGGTGCCTGCTGGTGCTCGGCTGGGTGCTCGTGCCCTTCTACATGCGCAGCGCCGTCTATACCATGCCCGAGTTCCTCGAACGCCGCTACTCGCCCGCCGCCCGCTGGTTCCTCTCGCTGGTCAGCCTGGTGGCCTACGTGTTCACGAAGGTGGCGGTGGGGCTTTTCGCCGGCTGCATCGTGGTCCAGGTGCTCTTCCCCGAGGAGTTCATACCCGGGATCGGCAACTTCTGGCTGGGCGCCGTGGGCATTGTGCTGGTGACGGGACTGTACACGGTGTTCGGCGGTTTGCGGGCGGTCATTTACACCGACGCCGTGCAGACGGTCGTGCTGATTATCGGCTCGGCGGTGATGGCGTTCCGCGGGCTGTACCTGTTGGGCGGGTGGGGCGAGCTGCAAGCGGCAGTCGGTCCGCAATTCATGAATCTGTGGCGCCCTTGGGACGACCCCGACTTCCCCTGGCTGGGTATGCTTGTGGCCGCGCCGATCGTGGGTATGTGGTACTGGTGCACCGACCAGTACATCGTGCAACGGACCCTGGGTGCGCGTAACGAGACCAAGGCCCGGCGCGGCACCATCTTTGGCGCCTACCTGAAGCTGACGCCCGTGTTCCTGTTCATCATTCCCGGCATGATCGCGTTCGCCCTGGTTCAGGCCGACAAGATTCCCGGCCTGGAAGACCCCAACCACGCCTATCCGGCGCTGGTGCACGCGCTGCTTCCGGTGGGGCTTCGCGGGCTGGTGGCCGCCAGTTTGCTGGCCGCCCTGATGAGTTCGCTCTCGTCGGTGTTCAACTCGTCATCGACCCTGTTCACCATGGACCTGTACAAGCCGCTGCACCCGGAGGCCTCGGAGCGCACGCTGGTTTGGGTCGGCCGGATAGCCACGACCGTGATGGTTGTACTCGGCCTGGCCTGGATTCCCTTCATCACGCTGATTTCCGACGCCCTGTACCACTACCTGCAAAGCGTGCAGGCGTACATCGCCCCGCCCATCTTCGCCGTGTTCTTCCTGGGCGTATTCTCCCGGCGGATCAATGCGGCCGGGTGCATGGCCGGGCTGGTGAGCGGCTTCGTGGCGGGCATGGCCCGACTGGCGGCCGAGGTGAGCAAGGGGTTCCTGACCGAATGGCCGGTGCTGTACGCCTTCGCCGACCTGAACTTCCTGTACTTCTGCCTCGCGCTGCTGGGCTTCGTGCTGGTGGTCATTGTCAGCGTCAGCCTGGCCACGGCGCCGCCGCCGGCCGAGAAGCTTCGCGGGCTGACCTACTGGAGCCTCTCCGACGAGAACCGCCGCGCCACCCGCGCAAGCTGGAACCGCTGGGACGTGATCCACACGTGCGCTATCCTCGGCATCATCCTGATGGTGTACCTGTAGTTCAGCCCGCTGTTCATTCGGTAACGCCGCTCCGCGCCGAACGCCGAGCAATGGACGGAGTTGTAGGCCCGAACCGTAAGCGTTCACGGGTCGGAAATCAGCCGCAGGGCGCTAGCCCCGGTTTGCCTGGCTTGAAACAAGAACCGGACGCTAGCGCGTTGCGGCTAATTTCCTGCCGCGGCCGAGCACCGGGAC
>PWXP01000545.1 GCA_003561895.1 Planctomycetaceae bacterium
ATCAGCGGCTGGGCATACCCTACGATCGCTTCAGCCATGGCTCCCATGGGACAAACTCCTTGAGTTGGCGACTATAATTGGTGTAAGGAATCCTCCCGGCAGTGTAGGCAGAGACGAAATGGGCCGCAAGTGGGTAATCCCGTCTGTTCGAGGTTGAGCGTCAAGACGGATTCGAAGCAGTGGCGGCCGAACGCCTTGACCAGAAACGTTTTGCCCATCTGCCGGGCACCCCGCACGATCAAGGGCTTCCGGTCCGGCCGGTCTTTCCAAGCGACGAGGTCGTCTTCCAAGAGTCCCTTTACGGCGAAACGCCACTGGATAATGTGACGTTTAGGACTAAACACTATTGGATTATGTCTCACCCAGCGTCATTTGCGAGCCCTGCTTTCAGGCGGCCCAAGACCAGCCGACGTCTGCTGCGAGAAAACGGGTCGCGGGTTGGCCGGTTCCGCGACCACCGGTCGCGGCTTTATGGGGGACTGGTTGCGGCTTCGTGCGTGTGTTATGCTTGGGCCTCACTCGAACCATGGAGGGATCACTGCCCGTGACAATCGAAGTCGACAAGCTGTTCAACGAAGACTGCATTGCGGGCATGAAGCGGCTGCCGGACGGCTGTGCCGACTTGGTGTTCGCCGACCCGCCGTTCAATATCGGCTACGAGTACGACAGCTACGACGACTCGCGCGAGGCGCGCGAATACCTCGACTGGAGCCGCCGGTGGTCCGCCGAGGTGGTCCGCCTGCTGAAGCCGGACGGCACCTTCTGGCTGGCCATCGGCGACGAGTTTGCCGCCGAGTTGAAAGTAATGCTCACCCACGAACACCGGCTGCACTGCCGAAATTGGGTCGTATGGTACTACACGTTCGGAGTAAACTGCAAGCAGAAGTTTACCCGGTCGCACGCGCACCTGTTCTACTTCGTCAAGCACCGCAAGAAGTTCACGTTCAACGCCGACGATCCGGGCATTCGCGTTCCCTCGGCGCGGCAACTGGTCTACGGCGATCGGCGGGCGAACCCGAAGGGCCGACTGCCCGACGATACCTGGGTCCTCCGACCGCAGGACCTCCCCGAAGGCTTCCAGCCGAACGAAGACACCTGGTACTTCTCCCGCGTGTGCGGCACGTTCAAGGAGCGAGCCGGGTGGCACGGATGCCAGATGCCCGAGCAGTTGCTCGGCCGGATCCTCCGGGCCACGAGCCGCCCCGGCGACTTGGTGCTCGATCCGTTCGCCGGCAGCGGCACCACCCTGGCGGTGGCCAGGAAGCTGGGGCGCAATTACCTGGGATTCGAGCTTTCCAAACAGTACTGCCGCCAGATCGAACAGCGGCTGGCGGCTGTCGAGCCGGGCGAGCCGCTGGACGGCCCGGCCGATCCGGTCCGCAGCGCGCCGACCACTACGGAGGGCGTGCGCTTGGAGGATCGGCAGAAGCGCACTCGCAAGCGTTACGTGCGGAAGCGGGGACCGGTTGCCTGACAAGCCATCCATCAAAGAAAGGACACTCCGAACCATGAAATTTGCCATCTGCAACGAAACCTTCCAGGGCTGGCCCTGCGAAAAGGCCTTCGCGTTCGCCGCCGAGTGCGGATACACGGGCGTCGAAATCGCGCCGTTTACCATTTCGAACTACGTGACCGACATCCCCGCCGCCCGGCGCGACGAAGTGCGCCGGCAGGCCGAGGCCGCCGGGCTGGAGGTGGTCGGCATCCACTGGCTGCTGGCCAAGACCGAGGGCTATTACATGACCTCGCCGGAGAAGGAGGTCCGCGCGAAAACCGCCGGTTACTTCCGCGAGCTGGCCCGCTTCTGCGCCGATCTTGGCGGCCGGGTGATGGTGTGCGGCTCGCCGCAGCAGCGGAACCTGCTGCCGGGCGTTTCGCACGAGCAGGCCGTCGCGTATGCCCGCGAGATGTTCAGCGAGGTGGTGCCCGCCCTGGAGGAGCACGACGTCGTGCTGGCGTTCGAACCGCTGGCCCCGAAGGAAACCGACTTCATCCACACGGCGGCCGCTGGCGTCGAGTTGATCGAGGCGGTCGGCTCGCCGCACTTCCGGCTGCATCTGGACTGCAAGGCGATGGCGAGCGAATCGGCGCCCATTCCGGAACTGATCCGGCGTCACCATCGGCTGTTGGCCCATTTCCACGCGAACGATCCGAACCTCCAGGGGCCAGGGTTCGGCGAGCTGGATTTCCGGCCCATCTTCAAGGCCCTCGGCGAGGTGGACTACCGCGGTTGGGTCTCGGTCGAGGTCTTCAATTACGACCCCGGCGTCGAGCGGCTTGTCCGCGAAAGCATCGCCTACATGCAGCAGTGCCTAAAGTAACGGGGGGCGGGCCGGCGCACCGGCGCGTTTCTCGCCGCTTGAATCGCCGGGTGGCTTCGTTTACCATAGACTATCAGTATCGGCTGAAGGGTCGCGGTAGGGACGGCCCTTTCGGGCCGCCCCCCGCACAGATCCGTACGTGAGGAACTACCTCATACGACTCCTACTTTGGGTAAACGAACAATCAGCCGCTGCTCGGGGTAAGGATGCATGGTACGCTTGGGGGGTATCCAGCGATGAATCAGACGATGCATACGCTTCCAGGTCCATTTGCGACGCGC
>PWXP01000030.1 GCA_003561895.1 Planctomycetaceae bacterium
ATTGAACGCGCCGAATACCAGAAGCTGCTGGAACTCGTTGAATCCGAACAGTACGATCTGGTTCTCACTGAGGACCTGGGACGCATTGTTCGGAGGGTTTACGCCTTCCACGTGTGCGAACTCTGCGAGGACCATGGCGTGCGCCTGATCTCGATCAATAACCACGGTGTGGACACGGCGCGGCTTGGCTGGCGCGATGCCGCCTTCTTCGCTTCGTATTTCTACGAAAAGGAAAACCAGGACAAATCCCTGCGCATCAAAGAGCGGCTACGGGCCCGGTTTCTCGCCGGCGGCGCTTTGCCGAACATTATCTTCGGTTACGTGAAGCCAACGGGCACCAAGACTGATGACGACCTCCGAAAGGACCCTGTGGCGGAAACCATTCTCAAGGAGTGGTTCAGGAGGCTGGACGAAGACAACGCGTCGTACTCCGAGATCGCCGACTGGCTAAACACACAGAGTGTGCCCACCAGCCAATCGTGTCGAAAACCCAAGTGGGATTGCCATCTGGTCTCGCAAATAACGCACAATCCGATCCTGAAAGGCATCCGGTACCACAACAAACGAAAGTCCCGGCGCATCAATATCTCGGGCCGTTATAAGACGGAGAAAGCCCCGCCTGAGGATTTGCTTGAGCGCCACGTGCCACACCTCGCGTTCTTCGACAGCGAGTATTATGATCGGGTCTTGGCGAAGCTGGATGCCCGCAATGCCAAGTATCGACGTGCCGGAAGAGGCGAAGCGGACCCATGCCAAAACCGCCCTAAGAAACGGGTTCGCTTTCCGGGGCAAGCCCTTTACTGCAACATTTGCGGGCGTCTGTACGTATTCGGAGGCCACGGGCAGAAAGACCATCTGGTCTGCAGCGGTGCCCGCGAGTACCGCTGCTGGAACAGCATCACGGCCGACGGTCCCTTAACCGCACGAAATATCTCCGAGGCCGTTTTCGCAGAAATCGAGGCCCTGGAAGATTTCGATCCGGCCTTCAGGGCCCTGGTCGAGGCAGAAACACGGCGGCTGGAAACTGCCCAGGCGAAGGAATTGCGGGAGAACACTCGTGAGCTTAGCCGGGTGGAGCGAGAGTTGAGCAATCTGGTGGCATTTATTCGGCGAGGAGACCACAGTGACGTCATTCGTGAGGAACTCGCTCGCCTTGAACATGAGCGAAAGCGCCTCCAATGTACCATAGCGTCCCCGCAAGAGGAACGGCCCCCTCTCCGGGTCTTGCCTACCGCTGAAGAGATCAAGCATTTGGCAGGCAAAGCTTTTCGTGACCTAGCGCGTGAAAGTTATGAGTTCTGCAGGCAGTTAAGAGACTTGACGGGCCGCATTTTTGTTTGTCCCTATCGGCCTTGCGACGGCGGGCAGATAGTCCTTCGAGCCAAGTTTCGGCTGCGGCTTTCCGGCCTCCTGCCCGACAAATGGCTTGGGGAGGCCCTCCGGCGCCCCTTAGAACTTGACATGACGGTCGACCTGTTCGAGCCGCCGCAACGTATCGCCTTCCGCGAGGAAATCCTAGCTCGTCGAAGAGACCAGACGGAGGAAGAGGCAGCACGCGATCTAGGTATTACTAAGACCGCTGCCCAGCGGGCTGCAGCTCTCGATCGCCGGATGCAGCAGCTTGGGTTGTCCGACCCCTACGTGCCGCTCACTGAACCACCTCCGGATTCCCGGAAAATGATCCGGCACCTCCACCCCCGCTACCGCTTTGAGCCGCTCGAAGGGCACGAGGCTCTGTAGCTGGCTTCTTGGCTTTACGATCGCACCTCGGTGAATGCCCTGTGTCGCTCGTCGGCATAGGGCTCTTTTTTTGCACACGTTTAACGCGAGGAACTATTATGCGCGACAAACAGGATCGAGTAGTGGGCCCGGAGAAGCGAGCCTGTGACAGTGTGGGTAGAAAGTCATTGTCGACGCTTCTCGAAATGCTGGCCCAAGAAGTCGCACGCCGGTTGGCGTATTGCGAACAATCTTCTGGGGGGAACAATCCGGCGATGCCTCCCCAGGACGCGCCTCACTAGTCCGAGTCCAACCGCAACACGCCAAGGGGCCGAACTGGGCGATAAGCGGTAATAGCGATGCGGCGATGAACCGTCCCCCGCCCACGACCGGCGCGAACAGCAGTAGCTTGTAGTCGACGCCGCGCATGACACCGTACCTGCCGACCGGCCAGCTAAATAATTGGCCAAAAGGTGTCAAAACACATGCCGGAGATTCTCTAGCTCTCCACTCTGCCATTAAGGCAAGAAAGGGTAGCGATCGCTGGGTATTCCGGCCATTCTGCGTCCAATTGACCGGTTATCGAACGCCGTGCCTTTTGTGGATGTTGGACGCATTTGCTGGCTGCCACTCGTCGACCGCTTGATTGACGGTTAGGCAGCACGCTCGTGTCCTGCCTCGCGCGTGCGGGGTGGTCATATCTATCTGACGTGACCGCCCCACGCGGGCGGTCTCAACCACAAGGAGATCGCCATGATCGCATTTCGCAAGCCGCAACCGAAATCGCTCTCATCCGCACACCAGCGCCAATTCCTTGCCATGTTGCCGGTGATTGCCGCGACGGCCCGCCGGGCGTTCGACGACCGTGACCCGGAGTCGCG
>PWXP01000513.1 GCA_003561895.1 Planctomycetaceae bacterium
GATGAAGACGATGCAGGGGGCCTTCATGAGGGCCTGCTGGAACATGTCGCGAACGCGGGCGGCGCCGACGCCGACGAACATTTCGACGAAGTCGCTTCCGGAGATGCTGAAGAACGGCACGGCCGCCTCGCCGGCGATTGCCCGGGCGAGCAGCGTCTTCCCGGTTCCCGGCGGCCCGACCAGCAGGACGCCCTTGGGGATTCGGCCGCCGAGGAGCTGGTATTTTTCGGGTGTTTTGAGGAAGTCGACCACTTCGCGGAGTTCGTCGACGGCTTCCTCGATGCCGGCGACGTCGTCGAAGTCCACGCCCACCTCTTCCTGGGCGATGAGGCGTCCGCGGCTGCGTCCGAAGGCCATCGCGGAGCCTGCCCCACCCATCCGCCGCATCATGAAGAAGATCAGCAGCAGGAAGACGGCGGTGAAGATGATCATGGGCATCCACATGCTCCAGCCGCTGGGTCCCTTGCCCCCCTCGATGTTCTGGAAACCCTGACGGCGTGCCACGTCGAACAGCGTGTCGTCGCGGATGCCCACCTGGCCGGTTCGGAACGTCACCTCCTCCGGCTCGGTTTGCTTCGCTTCCGGAGCGACCACCTGCCGGGTGACCTTGCCGGTGATTTCGTGCTGAGTGAACTTCAGGTCCGACAGGCCCGAGTAACGGACCGTCAGCGGATTCGCCTCGGGGCCCTCCTGTACCTCGATAGTGGCATCGGGATCGACCGCCGGCGCCCCCTGCTCGACGAGCGTGTAGAGGTCGCCGTAGCGGATCTCCACCTGACCGGAATCCTGCCAGAAGTTGATTAGCAGCATGACCACCACCCCAACGCCCAGCAGATACCAGAACAGGTTCCCGCCCCTAAGAGGGGAAGGCTTCCGCTCCGGCGGTTTGGGGCGTTCGGATTCGGGCGTTTGAGGATCGGGTGGTCGATCGTTTTCCACAGAGTTGATTCCCTTTCTTTGTAACCGTTGGCGGGGCCGCATGAGGGCTGTTGCGCCTCAGCCGCCCGAGAAGGGTAGTTTCCCTCGAACGGTTGCTCTTTCCTTCTATTATGCGCCATTCGGTCAACTTAAGGCAGGGGAAAACCCTCAGCCGCCCGTTCTGAATATCGCGAACCTCGCACCGACGGGCGCCCCGCTGCGCGTGGACCGGCAAAATGGCCCCTACGAATGCGGCCTGAGTGCAAGCACTACAGCACCCCCTCGAACAAGGCGCTACCGATGCGGACCAGGGTCGAGCCCTCCTCGATCGCCACCTCGAAGTCGGCGCTCATGCCCATCGAAAGCTCCGCGAGGGCGATGCCGTTCGGGCAGACGGGCTGCAAGCGGTCGCGCAGGTCGCGGAGCGAGGCGAATTGCCGGCGAGCGTCCTCCAAGTGGCCTTCCAAGCCCGCCATCCCCATCAGCCCCCGAACCTCCATGTGGCCCAGGCCGGCGACGGCCCCAAGGGCCGCCTCGACCTCCGAGGGCGCAAATCCATGCTTGGCAGCCTCGCCGGAAATGTTCACTTCCAGCAGCACGGGCACCCGGCGCCCGCGCTCCGCGGCAACCTGGTCGATGGCGGCGGCCAGCCGCACGCTGTCGACCGATTCGACCATCGCTACCAGCGGCACCGTGCGGCGGACCTTGTTGCGCTGCAAGTGGCCGACCTGGTGCCAGCGGATCGGCAGGTCGGCCAGCGCGGCGGCCTTTTCCCACAGTTGCTGGGGCCGGCTTTCGGCCAAGTCGCGCAGTCCGGCGGCAACCAGCGCCCGGACCACCTCCGGCCCGACGTACTTGGTTACGCCCACCAGCTTGACCGTCTCCGGCGGGCGGCCTGCCCGGGTGGCCGCCGCGGCGATGGATGCTCGCACCCGGGCCAAATTCCCCTCGATCATTCGCTGGAGGTCGGACATGGGGGCCTACGAGTCGAGTAATGTGCAGGAGGCGTTCGCCAACACAGTGTACAGCCCGCGCTGCCGGGTGAGGCGGGTCAGTTCCGCCGCCGATTCGATGGGGATCATATTGAGGTCCTCGACGATTTCGGGCGGGAGCCGGCTGAGCAGATACACGGTGCATTGGTCGAGCGCGCGGGCGAACTGGGCCGCGGGCAGGGCGTCGATCGGCCGTCGCTGCCGGATTTCCTGGAGTCCCGCCCGGGGCGATTCGGCCCGCCCCACCCACTGCACGCCGGGCCCGGGGGCGTCCTCCAACTCGCAGCAGACGGCAATGGCGCCGCCCTCGCTGACCAACCGGCCGGCATTCTCCAACGCGCGGCCAATGTTCTGCCAGGTTTGCGTTGCGGGCGCACCGGCAAGCCCCGCCACCACAAGGTCGGTTCGCGGTTCGTGGTTGGGCTGCCGCCACACGGCCTCGTACCGCCGGCGCGCCCGCCGCCGCACCGCCTCGCATTGCCCGGCAAGCACCTCCAGCACGCCGAAGCCGTCGGCGGGCAGGAGTTGAATGGTGAAGTGGATTCCCAACAGCCAAGCCGCCTCATTGACTTCCTCGACCAATGCCTGCTTGTAGCTCCCGCTTTGGGCCAGCGAGCCGACCGACCGGAACCGGCTGAGCGTGTCGGAGTCGGCAAAGGTGGGGAAGATGCCGCCGTGGATTCCGAAGTAGCCCGCAACGGCCGGGTGGAGCACGCCGCCGATGGGCAGCACCAGATCGGCGTCGTGCAGTGCTCGGCTGATGAGGATCGGCCGGCCCGACTCCGACGCCGCCAGGTAGGCCAGATCAGCCCGATCGCCGGGATCGTGCACGTGCAGGCCGATGGTTTCGCGCAGGGCGGGATCCATCATCCGGCGGGGATCGGCCTCAGACGTCCGTTGCCCATCGGCGGCCAACAGCACCGTAATGCCGTCGGGATGCACCCCGGCCTCGACCAGTTTGTGGACCACCACGGCGGCCACCTCGGCGTCTTGGGGCAGGCCGGGCGCCAAGGCAAGGACCACACGGTCGCCGGGGGTTGTCGCCCGGTGTAAGGGGGGGTAATCGAGGGGCTCGTCGATGGCCCCCGCCACGGCGGCGGAAACGTCATCGATCGGCCGACCCCTCGGCACGCCGAGCAGGGTTGCCTGGGCGTTGTCGGCCGCGCTTAGCTCAATCGTTCGGTGCTCGCCGTATCGTAGGGTGGCCATACGTGATAAACCAGGGGGTCTCGGGGGCTTGGTGTGCTTAATGGTGGCGGTCGCGATCGTGCCCCGCGCAAGCGGGGGCATCCGGCCGTTCGAAGGCCCAAATTCCATTATCGGGCCATGAGTTCGCCGGTCAAGAAGCCGAGCTTTACGCGCGAGGCAGTTTGCGAATAATATGCCCGTAGTGGACGTGAACGCCGTAGGATGGATATTCTTGTCCGTCCTTGGAGCGACGGACAGGAATGTCCATCCTACAGCCAGGAATGTCCATCCTACAGAAGAGGAGTAGTCACGATGATCGTTTTACCACACGTCCGAACCCTAACCGGCTGGCCGGCCGTGCTGGCAGCGTTGCTTCTTGCAGCCGGTTGCTCCGGGCCGGCGGCCGATGCGCCAAGCGATGCGACGCGGGAGGCCGCGGCCGACGGGGAGGAACCCCGCACGCTCGCCACGGCCCGCGACGTGCTTGAGGCCATGGCGGCCGCGTACCGGGAGGCCGACAGCTACGCCGACCAGGGAACCATCCGTTTTTACGTCGAGCAGGAAGGACAACCGGTCGACGAGACCGATGCGTTTTCCATCGCCCTGGTGCGTCCGGACAAGCTGCGGCTCGAGGCGTACCAGGCCAAGGTCGTTTTCGACGGCGAGAAGCTTTACGCGGCACTGGACAACCTCCCCGGCCAGGTGGTCGTTCGCGACGCGCCCGAACGGCTCACCCTCCAGTCGCTCGACCGCAGCCAGGTGCTGGCGCCGGCGCTGGGGCAGGGATTTGCCAGCCACCTGGCCCGGCTGGTGGTCCTGCTGGCCGACGATCCGCTGGAGCACTTGCTCGAAGGGGTGCGGGAGCCGGAGTTGGCGGAGCCGGGCGAGATTGGAGGCCGCCCTTGCTACCGGGTGCGCATCCGTCGCGACGACCAGGTGGCCACCCTGTGGATCGACCGGGAGTCGCTCGTCCTCCGGCGAGTCGTTCTGCCGACGGAGGGTCTGATTGATTCGGCGGCGGGCCGGGTTGAGGCCGCGTCGCTGGTGGCCGAGTTCACCGGCGCCGCGCTGAACCCGCAAATCCCGCCCCAGGCGTTTCAGTTCGAAATTCCCGCCGGCGCCGAGGTGGTCCGGTTTTTCCAGCCCCCGCATCCGGCCGACCTGCTCGGCAAGGAGGCGCCCGACTTCCAGTTCTTCGACGCCGCCGGGGATGCCCTCAGCCGGGAATTGCTTTCGGGCAAGGTGGCCGTCCTCGATTTTTGGGCCACGCAGTGCCAGCCGTGCCGGGAAATGCTCCCGGCGCTCGACGCGGTTCGCCGGAAGTACGCCGGCAACCCGGAGGTCGTGTTCTATGCGGTGAATATCGATCCGACGACGACGGCAGACTCTCAGCTTGCCGAGTTGTTCTCCGAGTTGGGCGTGCAGCTTCCCATCGTCCGCGACTTGGAGCATTACGCCGCCACGGCGTTCCACATCCCGGGAGTTCCCACGCTGTTCGTCCTCGACGGCAACGGCGTCGTCCAGCATTACGAAGTGGGCGCGAGCCCCAAGCTGGCCGCCGAACTGCCGAAGACCATTGACGCCCTGCTGGTCGGCGGCGACACGTATCAAGCCCAGCGGCAGGAGTACGAGCGGCAGCTCCAGCAGTTTGAAGCGTCGCTGGATCAGGCCGACGCGGGGAGCGAGGCATTGCCGCGGGGACAACCGGTTCCCGAGGTGGAAATCGCCCCGCGCAGCCAACCGCGGAGCTTCCGCCTGGAACCGCTCTGGACGAACACTGACTTGGAGGCCCCGGGCAACGTGCTCTCGTACCGGCGGCCCGACGGCGGAAGGGGGCTCGCCGTCGTCGACGCATGGAAGCGAATCGGGGAGCTTTCGCCCGACGGTGAACTGCTGGCCGTCCACGAGCCTCCACTCGAACCCGTCGAACGGTTCAACGCGCTGCGCACGGCGACCGACGCCGACGGCAACCGGTACTTCGCCGCCGTGGCCCTGCTGAGCGGGCAGCAGCGGTTCCATCTGCTCGACGGGCAGTTCCAGCTTCTCTGGAGCTTCCCGCCCGACGCCCTCAAAAACCCGCACAGCGGCATTGCCGACGTGCAGCTTGGCGACCTTTCGGGCGACGGCGCCCTGCGGGCGTACGTGGGCTACTGGGGCCAGGTGGGCGTGCACGAGGTGTCGCTCGACGGCCGGCGCGTGTGGGGGAATCGGAGGGTGCCGAACGTGCAAAGCATGGCGCTCACCGAACGCGGCGTCGACGGATCCCGGCGGCTGCTTTGCGCGAACGTGACCGGCGCCCTCGCCGTGCTCGACGCCGACGGCGACCTCCTGCCGCCGGTGGCCGTGCCCGAGCGGCGGATCGGCTGGATCGTCGGGGCCGACCTTACCGGCGACGGGCGAGTGGAGTATTGCGCGCTGGCCGCCGAAACGCTGGGCGAGAACCAGGCGATCGGGCTGGCCCTGGCCGGCCGCAACGCGATCCAGCTTTGGACCCACCGCTTGCCCGACGGAGTGAGCCGGCAACCCGTCGAGCCGATCGTACCCGGCCGCCTGTCATTGGACGGGCCGGGCCGGTGGTTGCTGCCCGGCCCGGACGGCTCCATCCATATCCTCAGCGCCGAAGGCGAGGTGTTGGACCAGTTTCACTACGGCGCCGCGATTCAAGGCTTGGCCACCGCCCGCATCGGCGGCCGGCCCGCCCTCATCGTTTCCACGGAAGAGGGCGTGGCGGCGTGGGCCGTCGAATAGTCGGGCCTCTGCCGTTTCAGTAGCCGGCACGCCCGCTGCGCCCGAGGGCGCCTACCCCACCACCCCCGACGGCCGGCCCGACTTCGCCCGCATGACCAACGCCCAGAAGATCGCCTGGAATCGCCGGCGCTGGCAGCGGATTCTGGGATAACACCCCGCGCGAATGCCCCCGGCTTGCCCGGGCGGATCGTTACGCCTCTGGGATTCGGGGGACACAATACCCATATTGACAAGCTGGGCAATTTGCGGCAGGGTGCCGGAATGGATAGACTGGCAAGAGTCGTTGTTCCGGGGATGCCGCACCACGTGACGCAGCGTGCGAATCGCCGGCGTAACCGTCCCGTTCACATGCAGCGGAGAAAACAGCCTGCGTCACCGGCCCGTGAACGCTTAGTCGCCGGCAGCCGACGTTCTTCTGCGATGATGATTATGCGGCGTACATCGAATGGATGGCCGACCATTGCCGCGACGAGGGCGTGGCGATCTGGCCGTGGCGACCGTCTCGTGCAGGTCGCCCCACTGCTGGCGATGGTCGACGACTGGCAAGCCCTCCTGGACAGCGCCACGCCCGAGCAACCATTACGCGAGCTGCCCGACCACACCCGCATCAAGTTCCAATTCCTGCCCCGCGAGCAGGACGCCTAATGAACCGCTTGCGTACAACCCGTTGGAGTTCACGCTTCAGCGAGCGACCTGCCCGAGTCGACCGGATGGCAACGCCGAAGTTACCGCTCGTGCGCGGTCGCGCGGTCGCGGCCGCTGGTTTCGAGTACGTATCCGGCCGCAACCAGGGCATGCCGTGCGTGGCGCTGGCGCTGATGCTTCTGACCATGCTGTTCGCGCCGGGATGCGGCCGGGACGACCGGCCGCCGCTGGGGCGCGTGCAGGGCGTGGTGACCCTCGACGGCGAACCGTTGGAGGGCGCGCTGGTGGTGTTCGAGCCGATCGAGGCGGCCCGGCCGTCGCGCGGCGTGACCGATGCGGCCGGCCGCTACACGCTGGTCTACCTGCGCGACATCGAGGGCGCGGTGATCGGCGAGCACGAGGTGAAGATCGTCACTGCCACCGAAGAGTCGCCCGAGGGACAGCTCCCCACCCATTACAACCACGCCACCACCCTGACGGCCGAGGTGACCCGCGGCCGCAATGAGCACAATTTTGAGTTGACCTCGCGATGATGGACCGGCCGGTGTGTCCCATGGGCGAGACGTTCGGTGAACGATTGGCCCGTTGGGCCGGCGATGTCCGCGCCGGGGCCGATTTCCCAGGGCGTTGCCCGTTGTTGTACACAAGTTGGAACCGTAAAAAGGGCCACCGGCGGGCTTGGCCCGCCAGGAGCCGTGGTCAGTAGGCTACCACAGGTTGAGTTGGAAGGCCCCTGGGATACCAGCGACAGGTCGGAGGAGAAGTACGGCGACAAGTATTCTCAGCTCAGCCGGCGGCGGCCAGCGGCCGTTGCAGCGACACCACGTCGGCAAGCTGCTCGAACCGGTCGAGGTAGATGTCGGCTTCGGCGTCCGGGCTGCCGCTGAGGGCGATTGTCGGCATGCCCACCGCCTGCGCGCCGGCCAACTCGGCCGTCTCGTGACCCACGAAGGCGACCGAGTGCGGGCTAAGCGCCATTTGCGCCAGGGCCTCGCGGTAGCTTTCGGGATCGGGCTTCATGCGGCCCAGATCGATGGACGAAACCACTACCCGGAACGTCTGCGACGGGGCGAAACCGGCGAGTCGGCCCACGAGGTCGCCGGCGGGCAGTTCGCTGTCGCTGAGGATGCCCAAGGCCAGGTTCATCTTGGCGAGTCGGGCCAGGGTGCAGCGGACGCCGGGAAGCGGCCGGATGCTCTCGTCCAACTCGCGTCGCAGCCCCCGGCACGCGGCCATCACTTCGTCAATCAGGCCGCAACGAAGGCCGACCGCACGCAGGTAGGCCGCAAAGGCGTCGCAGAAGGTGCGCCGCCCGCAATACACGTCGGCTGCGAAGTCGCGGTCCCACACGTAGTAGAAACTGTGGTAGTGGGTGTGCAGCCCCACGTGCGAGAGCACCCGCAGCAGTCGGCGGCGCCAGACGGTGTCGTCGTACAGCACGCCGCCGAAATCGAACAGCAAGCCGCGAACGGCGCGCGGCAAACTCGGCGGAGGCGGCGCGGCGCCGGCTGCCCGGCGCCGGTCGGCAGCCGAGCGCTCCGCCCCTGCCCAGCTTGCCTGATCGAGCATCCTGCTCATCGTACCCCACTCCTTTACGAGGTCCGCCCGCCCCCGAGCCTACGCGCTGCCGCTCACGCGATTCAGTGCCGCCATGCGGCTGCGCAGCACGGGCTGGTGGTCGAGCAGGACGGCAATCCGTTGCCAATCCAAACAGTCCGGCCCCAGCGCGTCGTAGATCGCCAAGGCATGTTCCCAATCCTCTTCGCCGTCGATGGTCAACCGCACGTCGTCGCGGTCAATCTCCGGCGGCGCCGGAACCAGCCGGAGCCGAAACCGTTCGGGATGGGAATAAATGTAACGCGTCACGTGCGCCCGATCAGAGGGGTCCTTGGCCACGCGAGCCGCCTTGTGCAACGCGCTCGCGCGGAGCCACTCGGCGTACACACCCACCGGCGAAAGAATGGCCGGGCGGCCGTCGGCCGACATGTAACTGACGTAATCGCACTCGGGATGCTCCTCGGCCGTCCGCACCAGCCGATCGATCAGCACGGGGTCGACAAAAGGGTTGTCGCCCCGCACCCGCACAACCGACCGCGCCGGATACTGCTCCAAGGCGCGAGAGAACCGTTCGAGCGGGTCAACCCGGTCCCCCACAAAGACGGGCACGTCCATCGGCACCAACTCGGCCACGAAACGGTGCTCCGGCGCGTCGCACGCCACCACGATAACGCCGTCCAGGCGGGTGCTGTCGGTCACGCGGCGAATGACCCATTCCAACAGCGGCCGCCCCCCCAGCCGCCGGCGCAGGTAGCCACTCGGCTCGTGCGGGGTCTGACACGCCTGAACAATCCCCAAGGTCCCAAGCATCCGATGCACCCAATCCGTTCGAAAGACCTATTGCGGGAATCCCAGCCGTTCCGGGGACGACTCGTCTCCCGTGATTCTCCGGACAATATGGTTAGTCTATCACGTTTCGCCGCAGAAGGTCAAGAGCGAGAAAAGGGGCCCCACGGCGAAAAACGGAGGGGACCACAGACGCCCGCAGAAGACGGGGGTTCACCCCCCTCTGGGGTCCCCATTCTCCGGCCCAAGGTACAGGAAACTGATTGGCCCGCCGGCGCACGGTTGGAGTTCACGCTTTAGCGTGTTTGGAATTCGCGTTATTGCGGTTTGGCACGCTAAAGCGTGAACTCCAACGGGGCCACTGGCGAGGTCAATCGCAAGTGCGTTCCTGTACCGCGTGCCGGGAAGGGGGCAGCCGAAGGGCCGCGTACAGCCGGGGGTCGCTGAGGCCGTCGATCACCGTCGCGGCGTCGGAAAAATCGTGCTCGCGGCTGTGGTCGGCCGGCACGGCCACCGTGAAGGCCCCGGCCGCCGCTGCCGCGCGGCAGCCGTTTTGGCTGTCCTCCAGCACAAGCATCGCTGCCGGCGGCACCCCGAGCCGGGCCGCGGCCGTGTGGTAAATTTCCGGGTGGGGCTTCCCCTGGCCGATGTCTTCGGCGGTGAGCACGAATGCAAAGCGGCGCCGGAGGTCGAACGGCGTCAGGCAGGCCGTTGCCAGGCGCAGTGAGGTGCTGGTGGCGACGGCCTTCGGCATGCCGGCCGCCTCCAGCGCGTCGAGCAGCTCCATCAGGCCCGGCATCGGCCGGATCGCCTGACCGACGATCGCCAGGTACTCCCGGTCCGATTCTTCGATCAACTGCTCGGCGGTATCCCTCAGCCCGAGGCGCCGGATGACCAGTTCGAAGCCTTCGCGGGCTTGCAGCCCCATCATCAGGTTCTTGATTTCCGCCGTGAACTCGTGGCCCCGTCGCCGCAGCAAGCGGGAACCGACCTGGGTATAGACTTCCTCGGTATTGAACATCAGGCCGTCCATGTCGAAGACGACCGCGCGGATTGCAGTGGTAGGTGTCATTCGCCTCAGCAGCAGGTTGGCAGTGCGCCCCGTTGGAGTTCACGCTTCAGCGTGTTTGGAATTGAATTTATTGCGGTTTGGCACGCTGAAGCGTGAACTCCAACGGGCACGCTGAAGCGTGAACTCCAACGGGCACGCTGAAGCGTGAACTCCAACGGGCACGCTGAAGCGTGAACTCCAACGGGCACGCTGAAGCGTGA
>PWXP01000399.1 GCA_003561895.1 Planctomycetaceae bacterium
GAAGCTGTGCCAGATTCCGGAGCCCGAACCGGCCCACCTCGGCGGGCCGAACCTCCCCGCGACGAACGACGCCGGCGGTGCCCTTACGCCCCGCCACGGCGCCGGTTTGCCCGTCGATCATGTCGGCGGCCAGCCACGAGGCGGTGCCGGGGCCGGTCAGCGGCCGCCAGCTTTGGCCGGAATCGGCCGTGAGGAACACGCCGCTCGGGTACATGGCCGACGGATCGCCCGCCGCCCAGCCGTTGCGCGTGTCAAACAGTCCCACGCGCTGCAAGCGGGGCAGCAGCGTGCTGCGGCTGGCCATCCACTGCCGTCCGCCGTCGCGGGTCAGGAGCACGACGGCCGAGCTGGAATGGGCATAAGGATCGGTTCGCCCGCCGACGGCGATGCCCACTTCCCGATTGACGAACGCGACGGCCCGGAGCGTGGCCTCGACCCCACTGCGCTGCATGCGCCAGGTCTGCCCGCCGTCGCGGGTATGCCAGATCGTCCCCCGGTCGCCCACCGCCCAGCCGTATTCGGCATCGACCAGGCACACGTCCCATAGGCGGGCGTCGCGGCGGAAGCTTTCGGAGGCCAGCGGAGAAAGGTCTCGCTCGACGGCGGCGGCCGTTGCAGGCCAGAACACCAGATACACGAGCGCGAACCAGGTGAGACGGCGACGAGATGTCACGCTTGCAACTCCTTTTGCCGTAACCGTTCACAGGCCGGCCGGGGAACGGTTCCCTGCCGGCCGAAGGGCACAGCCCCCCTGAACGATCACCCTTGCCAAAGCGGTTTGCGTCATTCGGCCAGGGCCATCGTCACCAAGGCGGCCATCCAGACCGCCTGCAGCACGATCGCGGCGGCCAGTAGGAACTTCTGCAGCGCCGACGGCGCGGCGGCGCCCTGCTCGGGCGGAACGAACCGCTCGTCAGTCCCTCCGACCGACGAATGGGCCAACGAACGGGCCCGTCTACGGTTCCCTCGCTTCTTCCGGTCCGCCATCGGGTTCTCCATGTCACAGCCGTCTGCCCATACGGCAGTCGTTCCGGTTCCGCCGCCCGGGATCAATCGGGCGGGTGGATCTGAAACCCGCGCCGAAAGGCCTCGTCGAAGTCGTACACGTTTTCGAAGTCTTCGCGGGAGTCGTGGGGCGTCTTATGCATCTTGCCGATCTCGATCAGGTTGAACACAACCTCCCCGATGTCTCCCGTACTGTGTATCCCCCAAGTGCCCAGGACGGTCTTGGCCATGTATCCGTACTGCTCCAGGGCGAACCGCCGGACCGCTTCGCACAGTTGCTGCCCGGTGACGTGGCGCTTTGGCACGTCGGGATCCTCTTCCGGCTCGCCGGCGCCGAGCGGCTCGCTTTCGGCCGGCTCACCGAGGCCGAGCACGTGATGCGCGTAGCCCAACGCCTCGAAAACAAACACGTACGCTTCGTACGTGTAGCGAGGGTCTTCGTTTAACAACTCGGCGAGGGAACGCTCGGAACGTGCCATGGCAACTCAAATACTCAGGTCAAGTCGGTGTGAGGCACGGGCGGACGCGGACGGCGGCCGAGGGGCTCGGCCTCGCGAACATCGACCATCAGGCGGCGGCGATCCTCCGTGACGACCAGCAATTGGCCGCTGAGGACCTCGTGCCCGATCACCTTCGCCTCGCCGTCGGGGGTCCTCACGTGGGCGCCGAGAGGAGGCATTTCCCGCTGTATCTGCTCGTAGGTGTCGTACTCGTACCGGAGGCAGCATTTCAGCCGCCCGCACCGGCCCGAAATCTTCGCCGGGTCCAGGGTCGCCTTCTGGAGCTTGGCCATGCGCATCGAAACCGGCGGCATTTGCACCAGGTGATTGTTGCAGCACACCGCCGCGCCGCAATCGCCGAAGTCGGCCAGCAGTTTGGCCTCGTCGCGCACGCCGATCTGCCGCATTTCCACCCGGGTTTGAAACTCGGAAGCCAACTGGCGGACCAACTCGCGGAAATCGACCCGGTTGTCGGCCAGGTAGTACACCACGATCCGCTCGCCGCCGAAAATGTGCTCGACGTCCACCAGCCGCATGGCCAGCCCCAACGAGTCGACGTGCCGCTGGCAGATACCCATCTCGTCCGGGGCCAGTTTCCGAATCCGCGCAATTTCCAACTCGTCGTCCGGCGTCGTCTCCCGCACGATCTGCCCTTCGGGCGGGTCGTCGAGCAGGGCCACCATGTCCGCCTCGGCCGCGCCGAGCACTTCGGCAACTTCGAGCCCCCGGTCGGTGCGGGCGATGACCTTCGTGTTACGCCGGTAGTCTCCCCCCCCGTTGGACGCAAACACTCCGAGGAACCGCATCGCTCCGAATCGTACTATGTAGTTGGCCATTGCAATTCCGCCGCAAAAAACGGCCACGATCCCCCTGCAAGAGGCGTCATGGACCCCGCCCTGAACCGGGTAGCTCTCCCAGGTCATTATACCGGATTGCCGCCGCGGCCGAAAGACGTGGTTCGTAACCGTTCATAGGGGTCGCGGTAGGGACGGCCCTTTCGGGCCGCCCCCCGCACAGATCCGTACGTGAGGAACTACCTCATACGGCTCCTACTTTGGGTAAACGAACAATCAGCCGCTGCTCGGGGTAAGGA
>PWXP01000664.1 GCA_003561895.1 Planctomycetaceae bacterium
AGGCGAAGGCGAAGGTGGGTGCCGGGGAAGGGGACGGCAAGGGCATCGAGCTGCTCGCATAAAGCGGCCAACGCGGCCGTGCGATGCGGGGACGACTGGGCGGCGATGGTCACGCGCAGCTTGTACGCGGGGCCTTCCGAAAAGCACCGGGGCCTGGTTGCCACGCTCGGCGGCATCGACCTGGCCGTCTTCGATATTCTCGGCAAGGCGACCGGCCGGCCGGTCGCCGACCTGTTCGGCCCGCGCCTCCGCCACGCCGTCGAGGTGTACGACTCGACCCTGTACATGGACGACCTGCTGACGCCCGAGCAGCGCGAGGGCCTCGTCTACCTCGAGGGGCGGTCCGTGCCCGATGAAGACGCCGAAATGGTCGCACGTAAGGCCGAGTGGCTGATCAATGACTATTACCGCCGGGAGGGGCTGCGGCTGCTGAAGATCAAGACCGGCCGCGCAAGGTGGATGGACTCGTGGGACGAGGCGCTCGAGCGCGACATTGCCGTCTTCCGCGCCGTGCGCGAGGTGGTGGGCCCGTTCTACACCCTCTTTGTCGACGTCAACAACGGGTACGAGAAAGACTACACGGCCGCGAAGCGCTTCATCGAGGCAACCAGTCACGTGAACTTGTTCGGCATCGAGGAGATGTTTGACGAAAGCAACGTGGAACAGCACCGGGAGGTAGTCGAGCACGCCTGGTCGCTGGGCCTCCACGTGCGAAACATCGACGGAGAGGGCGGGGGGCTTGCATCGAGGTTCCTCTCCGAGGCAGTCGAGACGCCACTGGGCGAGCGCCCGCTGTTCGACATCGACAACCCGTCGTTCAGCCACGGGCGCGGGTTTGTGGACGTGGCCGCCAAGGCAGGGCAGTGCCGTCGGTACGGCATGCTGGTAGGGCCGCACAATTTCGCCTCGAAGATCGGCTTCTACGCCTCGGTGCATATGGGGTTTTCGGTGCCCAACTGGGCCTACGCGGAGATCGACGACTGCCACTTTCCAGGGCTCCGGCTAACCGGCGTCGAAATCCGCAACGGGCAGGCGCACCTGACGGGCGTGCCGGGGTTGGGGATCGAGTTGGACGAGGAAAAGCTCAGTGCACCGCGATTCGAGATTGGGTGATCGTGGATGTTTGGTACAGGTTTGCGGAAAGGGTGCGGCGCGGGTACATTGGGCCTGACGTAACCGTACACAGGAGCCGTCCCCTTCCCATGCCGCTGAACCAACTGCCCGCGCCGCCCACCGGCGAACGGCTACCCCCTGACAATGGCGAAAGGAAACGATCATGAAAACAATAATCCCTGCTGTACTTGCATGCTGGACGCTTGCAGCCCTTGGCGGCCCGGTTTTGGGGCAAGCAAGGGACTTCAACGCGTACCCTGAACACGTCGCCAGGTATCTCGGCCGGCTCTACGACGCTGATGCCCAACCGCTCGTCTTTCGCGAGGATTTCCCCGGAGGTTTCGAACGATGGCAAACCGATGCCCGGGCGGCTCTCCGCACCATGCTCGGCCTGGAGACAATTGCCGCATCCGTCGGCGACCATCAACCGGTCGTGCAATTGGGCGAGCCGGACGATCTGGGTCAGTACACCCGACAGCGCGGGACCATCGAAACCGAGCCCGGCGTCCGCATTCCCTTCTGGCTGTTGAAGCCGAAGAGCGACGGCCCCTGGCCGATCGGTGTCTTTCCGCACGGGCACGACCGCCGGGGGCACGACACCACCGCCGGCGTCTACGCCAATGCGGCGCACGAAAAGAAGTCGTTGGCCGAGGACCGCGACGTGGCCGTGCAGGCCGTGAAGCGGGGGTTCATCGCCATCGCACCTGCCGTACGAGGGATCTCGGCGGACGGCGTGCCGGACCTTCACCGCCGGCACGGCGGCTCGGCGTGCCGCAGCCACCTGATGCACTGCCTGCTGGCCGGACGTACGGCGCAGGGAGAGCGCGTGTGGGACATGCAGCGAATCCTCGACTGGGCGGTGCGGCAGCCGGATGTGGACGCGCGGCACGTCCTGATGATGGGGAACTCCGGCGGCGGCATGGTAACGATATTCACGGCCGCTTGCGACGAGCGGGTCACCATCGCCGTGCCCAGTTGCTCATTCTCTTCCACGACCAGTGAAGCCGGGTTCATCTTCCACTGCGACTGCAACATGGTGCCCGGACTGGTCAAACTTGGCGGCCTCCCCGGGGTGGCCGGCCTGATCGCTCCCCGGCACTTCCTGGCCGTCAACGGTCGTGCCGACCGGTTGCACTCTGCCGCGGCCATCGAGCGGGCCGTAGCCCACACCCAGTCCATTTACGAAGCCGCGGGAGTGCCCCAGCGGTGCGAGCACCGCTGGGGCGAGCATGGCCACCGGTTCTATAAGGACTTGATGTGGCCCTTCATCCTCGATGCCTTGCAGCGCAACACGTCGGCGCGGTAGCATGTACGCGCCGCCGCCGGTGTCGGCTGACATCGCGGCCGCTTGCCATGGACCAAACCATTTCCACGACCAACAGAAGACTTTGTTGAGCAACCAAGAACAAGGAAAGACCATGAAAATCGCTCGCTTCAGACTGATATTGGCTTTGACATGCGTTGTGACGCCCGTTGTCGGCGC
>PWXP01000606.1 GCA_003561895.1 Planctomycetaceae bacterium
CAGAAAGCAGGAGTCTGGGACACGGTCAAACAAATACTGCTGGACCATCTCCGGGAGGCCGACAAACTGGATTTTTCCCGAGCCGCCATCGACAGCGCATCGGTTCGGGCCTTTGGTGGAGTCTGACACGCCTTGTCAATTTCTCGACGGGTCCGGTCGTTCATTGGCGTAACCCTCAATGGTCATTCTGCAAAGCTTTCATGAAATCATCGAGTGCTCTCTTCTCTTCCGTGGTGAGGTTGGCGAAGGATGCTGACTGCGCTGCGAAACGTGACGCCTGTTCCGTAATGCTATGTGGCACATCTGTAATCGCGCCCGCAAGAACCAGCATCCGTTGCTCAGGAATGCCGTAGAAACGGCTTAGTTTGTGCAGGGTAAGTGGGGATGGTCGGTAGCCTGGATTGCGCTCCAATGCAATCAATTCATCTCGGTCGAGGTCAGTCTTGGCCGCAAGCGCGTCGATCGTCAATTGTTGTCTTCGCCGCAGCATCTGCATGCAAAGGTGGAATGCGTACCGAAGTGTACCAACCTCCGGATCCTTCGCCGTCATCACCACAGTCAGTTTCTTTTGCAGGGCCTCTGCAATACGGTTGAGCATTGACAGGGAATGACCTTCATAGTCGGAATCTTCGAGACGACTGATTACTGATTGGGTTGTGCCGACCAGCTCAGCTAGCTGCCCTTGGGTTAGCCCGGCATCGGTCCTCATGGCATGGATTAGGCCGGCGATCTCAGCACTCACGCGCTCGGCTTCGACGGACGCCTTTCTCTCCGGATCGTTCTTTAAGTATCTGTTGCGGAGGATTTCCGCTGCGTTGCAGGTTGTTCTCTTAGCCATCGGTTTGCTCCTTGTAGGTGTGCCGCTCAGGGTCGTGCTTGAACTGCGTGCTGCGCGATAGGGCCAAGTCGATGTCCCGATCCGGCACAACGGTCTCCTTGGTCAACCCATGCGACACCACCGCCATCTGATTGTGAAAAAAGTAGAGCATTCGGTAGTTGACGCTTCGGTGCCGCACCCGTAGTTCATAGATGCCGTCCCGCAGGTAGTCTGCTGCCGGCCGGCGAAGTTCGTGGCCGTGCTCCTCCAGCCGCTCGATCCACACCAGGCACTTGTCTTGGACCTTGCGTTCCTGATTGTCCAGCCACTCCAGCAACGGGGCACTTCCATTGTCATCAGCGAAAAACACTACGTCTGTCTTGGGCATCGTTGCCTCCCCAATTTCCGTGCGGCCTGTATGCAGGCGCTTGCCAAATGTCTCCAGCCGACTGGGCCGAATCGCAGAACTTGCCAGCCAGAGCGGTTCGTTCCCAAAGCATCGCTACCTCCGTTAGCTGTATACGCTTCGTTCCTACCAGCAGTATCGCATATTTGCGATACGAAGTCAAACGCAATTTTGCGATATTCCTCGTCGGTCGGCCCCCGTGAGCGGGGAGCCGCACCTAAATGGCGGTTGCGAAAGGACTTATCGTGCAGCTCACGCTGATCAAGGGACTGCTTTGCGTGTCAAAATGTGGTTGGACTTCTTGGGCGCGGTACCTGAAAAGACGGGGCGAGCCAACAGAACCCCCTCCGTCGGGGCATCCATGCTCGCCGGCAGGGATGCCACAGGTACGAGGGGCGTCAGCGCCGCCATCGGTGGGCAGAAACGAAAAGCTGTTCGTCATCGGAGGCCCGGATGACCTAGCACGACTTGCTTACTGAAGGACGCGGCGCATCCAGCGCCACAGCACGAGCAAACAGGAACTGGACGCCTTGCGCGCCGTGGTGAAACGCGACTTGAAGGACGCTTCTGTTCCGCCAGCTTCTCGACTGCCTCCGGGTGGAGCACGACGTAGCGAAGCCGACGCTAAAGCTCAAGGCCCTCCCGGACCTCGACTGCGACGCCTTTGTAGCGGAGGTACGCAAGGCACGCGGGCGGAAGCGGCCCGTCACCTCCGCCGCCCTGGCGAACCTCCGCGACGAGCACGCCCGCTCCATCGCCTCCATGCGTCCCCTCGCCACCGAAGCCCTCCGCCTCGAACACCGCCTCAGCGACCTCGTCAACTCCGCCTACCACCTTACGCCCGACGAAATCGCGCTGCTCTGGCAAACCGCCCCGCCCCGGATGCCGATTGGCGGGCCGGCGCATTGATTTCGCGTCGTCCCTTCGGGCCGACTTGCCCGGTTCGGACGCTGCCCAGTGGAAGGAAACGAGCTGCTATCCGCCGATCTATTCCCGCTCGACCGGGAACGGCCGAAGTTGCCGAACGTTTGCAATCTCGGCACGAATGTTGCGCAGTTGCGACCGGTAGTCTTTCCTGAGGCGACGTAATCCTTCGTCGGGGTCGAGTCGTTCGGCCAAGCGCTTGCAGTATTCGAGTCCCTGGCGTATCTGGGCTTTACGCTCAAGAAGCAGCATCTCCTCCTGATCGAGACCGCGCCAGTAGTCGCGGAGAAACTTGCGGTGGTTCAGTTTCAGGCGTAACACGGAGTCTTTGCCGCTCACCTGAATTGACCCATCTCTGGTCAGCTAGACTGACCCACTACTTGGAAAGCAGAAGGGACCTTGTTCTTTCAAGTAGTCGTTTCAAGAGGCAGCGCATCTGGGTGAAC
>PWXP01000087.1 GCA_003561895.1 Planctomycetaceae bacterium
AAGTGGCCCAATACGGCATCCAGGTCAACGCGGTCGCCCCCGGATTCATGCTCACCGAGATGGCCCGCGACGCCATCGAGCAGCACCAGGACCAGTACCTGGCGCGCATTCCGCTGCGGCGCGTGGCCGACCCCGCCGAGGTGGCCAACGTGGTCGTGTTCCTGGCCTCGGAGGCCGCCAGCTACATGACCGGCGCCACGGTGGACGTGACCGGGGGCATGCTGATGCGATGAACCAAAGCACCACCATCCAACCATTGCTTTCCGACCATGACGGGCCGATCGACGGCGGCGAGGGCTGGGTGGCGCGCTCGGAAAGCGAACTAGCCGGAATCGCTCTCGCGTTGGGTGCGCCGCGCGTCGCAGGCTGGTCGGCAACCGAAAGACGGCTTGCAGAGGAGTCATGCCGTGTGGCCAGGGTTGTTGTTGCCGACGTCCGCGAGCGCATCCGGGCGGGCGAAGACCCGCTGGGGCAGGCTTTCTGCAAGTTGCGGCCGCCGGCCGAGCGGCGGTTGCGCGGAGCAACTTTCACGCCGCGGGTGATTATTGACGCCATGATCCAGTGGGCAGCAGAGTCCGTCGCTCCGCACCGAATCGTCGATCCGGGAACAGGATCCGGGCGTTACCTAGTCCGAGCCGGACAACGGTTTTCCAAAGCCGCCTTGGTGGGAATCGAGATCGATCCTTTGCCGGCAATGCTCGCCCGTGCCAACCTCGCCGTGTCGGGCATGGCGAAACGGTCGTCCGTACTGGTGGACGACTACCGTCGAGTCTCGCTGCCTCCGATCGTTGGCTTTACCGTGTTTCTTGGAAATCCGCCCTACGTGCGGCACCACCTCCTCGACGCGCACTGGAAGCGCTGGCTTACCAGCCAGGCCACCAGGCGCGGCTACGCGGTGAGCCAGCTTGCCGGGCTGCACATCCACTTCTTCCTGGCGACCCTGCAACATGCAGCGCCGGGGGACTTCGGCGCGTTCATTACGGCAGCGGAATGGCTGGACGTGAACTACGGCAGCCTCCTCCGCGAATTGTTCTTGGGCGATTTGGGCGGCACGCACCTTGTGCTCGTCGAACCCACGGCCGCCCCATTTCCCGATGCGGCGACCACCGCCGCGATTACGTGCTTTCAGGTCGGCGCAAGACCGAAACGCATCCAAGTCCGCTGCATTCGAACGCTCGACACATTACTGCAGCCGAACGGGCATTGTGAAGTGGCTCGCGAACGTCTAGAAGGTGAGAAGCGGTGGTCCCAACTGACGCGCACTGCCAAGCATCGGCGCGAAGGGTACGTCGAGTTGGGCGAACTATGCCGCGTGCATCGTGGGCAAGTCACCGGGCTGAACAAAGTGTGGATTGCGGGAACGCACACCCTGGGTTTGCCGCTGTCCGTTCTGCTGCCGACCGTTACGCGGGCGCGCGAGTTGTTCGATGCGGGCGACGCGCTCGACGATCCCTCGGTGCTGCGTCGTGTCGTCGACTTGCCCGTCGAGTTGGATAAGTTTGATCGCTCGCAACGCACCGCTATTGACCGCTTTCTCGCCAAAGCGAGACTTCTCGGCGCCGACAGCAGTTATGTCGCACGGAACCGCAAGGCGTGGTGGTCGGTCGGCTTGCGTGTTCCCGCCCCGATCCTGACGACCTACATGGCCCGGCGCCCCCCCGCATTCGTGCACAACCGGGTGCAGGCTCGGCACCTGAACATCGCGCATGGCCTCTATCCGCGCGAAGCGTTCAGCCAAGCGATCCTAGACCGTCTGGTGATGTATCTGCGCAAGACGGTCGACCTGGCGCAGGGGCGCACCTACGCGGGAGGCCTCACGAAGTTCGAGCCGAAGGAAGTCGAACGCCTCGCCGTTCCCCGCCCGGAATTGCTCGAAACGGGGGAATATTCAACGGTCCAATTCGGCCACCAATTCGGTGAAACGCCTGAACAACGACGCTGCCGCAAAAGCCGAAGCATGGCTGAAGGATTTCGGCATACGGCAGGTCGTGCCCGCCGCCGTACTCGGCGGGGTGTATAAATTGCGCAATCTGGAGGACGCTCAGGACCGCGGGCTTGCTCTTTTCTGGGCGCACCATCTGGAAGACTTGACAGACTGGATCGAAACAACGCGTCGCTGATGCCACCAGACGAACATGCCAGAGGCTGGGACAAAACTGAGACGACAACACTGAGACTGTTGTGGCTTCCGACTCGCCTGTTTCTCGCCCCAGAGCGGGGCAAAATGGAAGCAGGGGCCGTGTGCTGGCCCGCAAAGGGTAGGCGGTTGCACATGGAAATGGGCGACCGCCCCCTTTGCACGGCGGTTCGTTCCTGCAATAATCGATACGTTTAGTGCAACGGCCAGCTATATACCTGACAATCCTCAACGACACCCCTGTATGCTCACCACCCTTCGTGAAATCCTCGTTCCCGCCCGGGAAAACGGCTATGCAGTGCCCGGGTTCGACTGCGTGGAAGACGTCATGGTCCGCGCCGTCCTGGAAACCGCGGAACGGCTGCGTTCGCCCGTGGCCATCATGTGCCTCGAAGGCGACTTGCAGGGAAACGGCTGGCGCTACATTCCCGGGCTGGTCCGGGCGGTGG
>PWXP01000386.1 GCA_003561895.1 Planctomycetaceae bacterium
AAGCTACCGCGAACCACAGACGTGGGATAGGCTTCCAGCCTGTCAACGAAGCAAAAGACAGGCTGGAAGCCTATCCCACAGTACAACCCTCAACTGCGAGGTGCCGCATGCGCGAAGACCAATTGGCCCATTACCGCGAAAAGCTCGTCAAGCTGCAAAGCCGGGTGATGGCGAAAGCCCGGGAAGCCGAGGAGCGAATGGCCGACCAGCCGGCTATGCGGGACGAAATCTCCCACGTGCCCACCCATCCCGCCGACCGCGACACCGAAGGCCTGGCAAGCGACATGGAGGTAGAGGCGAATTACGAGCAGACGCTGGAGGCGATCGAGGCGGCGCTGGCGCGTACGGACGAGGGAACGTACGGCCGCTGCGCCGATTGCGGCGCCGGCATTTCGACGAGCCGCCTGGACGTTCTGCCGTTTACCCTGCGTTGCGTCGCGTGCGAAGAGAAACAGGAGCAAGGATCAGGGTGAACTAACCGCTTCGTTCCGGCGGCCCTTCGTCCGTTTCTGCCGGCAACTCCTCCGGGGAAGGTTCCCCGGCGACCGACCGGCGGAGGAACTGCCGCTCCAGCCTGCCGAATGCCACAAGGATGACCAGCGCGAGCACCAGGTTCACGCCGGCCAGGAAGTAGTACCCCAGCCCGCAAGCAATGCCGAACGCCCCGACCACCCAAATGGTCGAGGCGGTCGTGATGCCCTTGACCGAACCTCGGGCCTGGATGATGGTGCCGGCCCCAAGGAAGCCGATCCCGCCGACGATGCCGGCGATGGTCCGCAGCAGGTCGAAATGGGCGGAGGCGGGACCGTGGAGCGAGTCGAGATACAGCCGCAACGAGACCATGGTGAAGACCGCGGCGCCCAGTCCCACCATCATTTGCGTCCGCAGGCCGGCCGGTTTGCCGTAGCGTTCCCGCTCCCAGCCGAGCGCCCCGGCGCCGAGCACGGCGAAAACCGCCCGCAAAAGCATTTCGAGGGCAGAAGGCGTTTCCATCATGATGTCGAGTTTTCCCGGCGGCGCCGTGTTGCTTGCGTTGTTGCTGGAAAGGGATTTTAAGGAAAGTAGGGTCAGAGTGCCGTGTGCCGTCGGGCACATTCTGCTCACGGCGCTCTCTCAGTCCAGCAAGACGGGGAAACGCTACCGGAGCCTCGTCGTGCTACGATCCATTAGCAAGATTATAGCGAGAAAGCGGTTCGGCCGGGCTAGGGTGCCGCCGCGGCCCGGTTCACGATATTCTGGCCCTCCCCCTGCACATAGGATTCGATGTTTGCGACGGTCGTTTCCAGGATGCGCGAGACCGCCTCCCGCGTGTTGAACGCGCTGTGCGGCGTGACCACCACGTTGCGCAGCCGGATCAGCACGTGGTCGGCCAGCAGGGCGTCGAGGTTGTGCTTGCGCTCGTACACGGATCGCAGCAGTTCCGCCTCCTCGCGAATGACCGGTTCCTCGGGCAGCACGTCGAGGCCCGCCCCGCACACTTTGCCCTCGGCCAGGCCGCGGACCAGCGCTTGGCTGTCGATGACGTCGCCCCGTGAGGTATTGATGATGATTGCACATTGCTTCATCTGCTCGAACTGTTCGTGCGAAAGCAGGTGCCGGGTCTTCGGCGTGGAGGGAACGTGCAGGCTGATCACGTCGGCGCGGCGGAGCAGTTCGTCCATGCCGACGTACGTAAACCCGAGTTGCGCGGCCGCCTCTTCATCGGGTTTCACGTCGCACCCGATCACCTCCATTCCGAAACCCCGCGCGATGCGGATGGCGTGCCGGCCGATACTCCCGGTGCCGATGACGCCGAACGTCTTGCCCTGGAGGTCGAACCCTTGGAGGCCTCGGGGCGAAAAGTCACCCTTCCGCGTACGGTCGATGGCCTGGTCCATCTTGTGGCTGAGCGTCAGCAGCAGCGCGAACACGTGTTCGGCCACGGTGCTGTCGCCGTAGGTCGGCACGTTGCATACGGTCACGTCGTGCTGCTCGCAGTAGTCGAGGTCGATGTGGTCGTAGCCCGTCGACCGGGTGGCGATCAACTTCAACCGCGGAAGCTGCTCCAGCACGGTGCGGTCGAGCCGGGAATAGATGAACGTCGAAACCGCCTCGGCGTCGGCGTGTTCGGCGGCCGTTCTCGCCGTAAGAGGGCGGTCGAGCAGCGCCACGTCGTGACGTTCGCGGAGCCTCTCAAAGGCTTGCCGTTCCCACTCCTCCAATTCAAAAATCGTGATTTTCATCGGTTTGGAATCCCTTCAGGCTTACGGGGTCTCGTTGTTCCGCTCGGTCCACTCTCACGACTTTTTCGACGTCTGCACGTACACGGCCGGCACAAGCTGCCGGGTTTTCCGGCTGCCGCATTCCGGGCACTTCAGGTTCCGGCGCCGCTCGTGCTCCTCGAACGTTTCCTCTTCGGTGAACGTCGTGCCGCAATCCTTGCATTCGTAGTCGTAAAAAGGCATTTCAGTCCTCCCGGGCCCATTGGGCCCCTAAGTGCGTGGTGGGACAAGTGTCATGGCTTCGACTCGCGGTGGATTGGTGCAAACCCTGTACCGCCTGGCAACGCCTTGTTGGAGTTCACGCTTTAGCGTGTTCCCGAAGATGTGCGATCCGCAGCACGGTAATTGTTCATGGGGCGACGGAGGCAGTTTTCTCGGCTGTATGCGAAGGGGACAGTCCCCCTGTGAACGGTTACGCAGCACGTTACAGCGTGAACTCCAACAGTGCCCGCTGGGCGATTATTCCGCCCACCTGAACAGAAGCGATCCGCAGCCCGCGAAAGCGTGAACTGCATCGGGACGCAACCGCGTACCTCTTGACAACGCCGCGCGGGGGCCAATGGCTCAAAGTCCGTCAGAATGTCGCACCCCGGCGCCAAGCTGGCAGGCACCGCGGCTGCACGGTGGTGGCGCGGGTGGCGCCCGCCGATGTTCATGCAGTGGCCGGCTTTTCCCGCCACGGCATCGCATTTGCACCACCATGCACTCCGGCAGGTCCCCTGGTTTTCAGAGACAAAGAAGTCCGATCCATGAACCGACGCCCAGCGATGTTCGCAGCCTGGATTGCCGCAGTGGTAGTTTGCGGCTCCGCCTTCGCGGAGCCGACTGCCATCGACAGCAAGTTGACTACCGTGCCGACGAAGGACGTGTCGGACGAAATTATTGCCGAGTCGGTCATCGAGGCCCTCAAACGCAACCCGGCGATCAATGCCGAGGCCGTCGAGGTCACCGTGGCCAATGCCGTGGTCCGGCTTGCCGGGGCGGTCCGCGACCGGAGGGCGTGGGAGATCGCGCAGCATACGGCAATGCAGGCATTCGGCGCGGTAGGGGTCGATAACCAACTGATGGTCGCCGCTGAAGAAGACTGATGAAGGGCGCCCGGGCGTATATCGGCACGAGCGGGTGGAACTACAGGGACTGGCGTACGCGCTTCTACCCGGAAGGTCTCCGCCAGGCCGACTGGCTGCGCCACTATGCGGAACACTTCCAATCGGTCGAGGTAAACAACTCGTTCTACCGGGTGCCGGATCGGGCGTTGGTGGCTCTTTGGGGGCGGCAGGCGCCCGGAGCATTCCGCTTTGCCGTGAAGATGTGGCGCGGCGTAACCCACTTCAAGAAGCTTAAGAACTGCCGCGAACACCTGGAGACGTTCTTCCACGCGGTCGAGGTCCTGCCAGGGAGCCGGCGCGGGCCGGTGCTGGTTCAACTGCCGTCGAACCAGGGTAAGGACGTGCTCAAGCTCGACGCATTTCTGGAAGAGTTCAAAGCCGTGACCCACCCTGCGCGGTGGAAAGTGGCCGTCGAGTTCCGCAACGCCGATTGGCTGTGCCCGGAAACCTACCACGTGCTCGACCGGCGCCGGGCCGCCCTTTGCCTGCACGACATGCCGCCGGCCGCGGTTACGGAGCCCAACAACGCGTCCTTCGTGTATATTCGGCGCCACGGTCCTGCGGGCGATTACCGCCACTCCTATTCCGACCGCGCCCTCCGGGAGGACGCGCGCCGCATTGGCCGCTGGCTGGATGAAGGGCGGATGGTCTTTGCCTACTTCAACAACGACGCTGAAGCCTGCGCCGTTCGCAATGCGCGAAAACTGGAAGAGCAACTCGGCAGCGGCTTCTGACGTGGGGCGCCGCCGTTGCTCCCGCCGGCCGGCATTGCAGCGCATCGCAGAACCCGTCCATGCTCGAGCGGAGCGATACGGCGCTGGTGACGGAAACCGTGTACAACACCCGGGCCTAGCCCGGCAAGCTGTGGGAAATTGCCCAGCTTGTTAATACGGGTATTGTGTACCCCAATTGTGGCGTACCACAACGAGCGGCGCGACGAGGCCGCCAAAGAACTGGCGGTGCTGCAGAAGCAGGTCACCGATGCCCGGGCCAGCAACCGCGTGCTGGAGGAGACGTACCAGCAGCGTGTGCGCGAGGCCCGCGAGGAGGCCCTGGCGCAGCAGGAGGAGGCCAGGCGGCTTCGGGAGGAGCAGGAAAAGGAGGCCGACGCGTTTCGCCGCAAGATCAACGAGGAGGCCGAACGGCTTGCGAAGCTCCGGGCGCAACTGGACGACACGCCCGAACCGGTCTCCCCGCCGGCGAAGGTGGTGTACCTGCCCAATCCCCGATCCGACGGGCACGTTCCAGCCGGAGTTGGTTTTCCGGGGTCGGCGCCCGCACATCGAACTGGTGCCGCGTCCCGGCGCGGGGGAGGACAATCGGCCTTGCCTCTTCGGGGTCGTTTTGGGTACAAGTTCGGCTGAGCCCACAGCCGAGTTGCCGCCCCGGCCGTTCGCCGGCGGCGCTTGGCAGAACACGTTTTGCCCGTAAGTGGAGGCCCTGCCCAATGCGCACCCAGTATGCCCCCCTTGCCCTGTTTCTCCTGCTTGTCGCCATGCTGCTTGTCCCAAGGGTCGTTCATGGCCAGCGCCTGAGCCTGACGGCCGAAGAGATGAAGCACGCGCTTCAGACGGCGCATCCGGAGGAGGACGGATTCATCGACGACGTGGTCGATCGGGTGAACAACGCGCGCCGCCCGGCGAGCCAACGCCTGCCCGCCGCCATGGTCGAGAGCACCTTCCAATGGGCGCGGCGCAAGAACACCCGCTACCGTTTCCAATATTTCCGCCGCGCCCTGATCATTCGCGCCGCCCGCATTGGCGTGCGTTTATAGCCTCGGGCAGGCTGGAGCCCTGCCTTTCGCCGGCCTTCGTGGCCCGCTCGCGCTGCGGTGCTCGCGCGTCGGCGCGCCAGGAGACCCGGCGCGAGGGCCAGCGCACGCTGAAGCGTGAACTCCAACAGGCCGGGAACATGTTAGCGTTCGCGCGCGGCGCCGTAGCTTTCCCAAAGACGTAGCCGCACGTAGACCCGAAACGGGACGTTGGGACGGAACATCCACGCGTCCCGGCTTTCCGGCGGGGGCAGGGGCACGTACAGGCGCCGCTGTCCGGCCGGTTGCTCCACGTACAGGTACCGCAGCAGATCGTCTTCGATTTCCGGCTGCGTGATGATTAGCGGCGCCGGCGCGCCGTCGGGAACGGCGTCGAGCCAGGCAACGCTCGAGAAATCGCGCAGGCACCACGGCAGCGGCCAGTAGTCGTGATCGGGGAAGATCGCCTGCACGTGCATGGCCGTACCGTCGGGGTGGTGCGCGGCGACTTCCCGAATCTGCCCGACCAGCAGAGGCACGTCGTCGGTCGTGTGGGAGTACACGTACGGATTCCGGGGATGCTCATAATAGATGAAACTCGCCTGGTACGCCTGCCAGCCCAGGTGCGCGGCCAGGGCGGCGAGCACAACGCCGGCCGGAACCTTGAAGGCGAGGCCGGGCAGCGCCCTCCATAGCGCCGCCGCTCCGATGCCCGCCAGCAGCACCATGCCGCTGAGGAAGCCGAGCGAACACCAGGGCGTCTTGTAGGGCAGGGCCGAGTACACGGCGGTCAACAGCACGGTGTAGACCACCAGGAACCGGGCGAAACGGCGCCGGCGGTCGTCGAGGCCGTGGTCGATAAGGGCGGCGGCCGCGCCCGCGACGGCCAGCGCGCCGATCAAGCCTTCCGACCAATAGCGGCCTTTGTCGACGGGCCAGAAGAACAGGTTCTGCAGATAGTATTCCCACGAGTGCACGTGCGGCCCGGCGCTTCCCTCGCCCGCCGCCCGGCCGAGGTAATGCAGATACGTGGTGTACGAATCGGCCACACCGCCCGGGTTCCTGCCGAAAGACGAGAAGAACGCAGCCGACAGGGCGGCGGCCACCGCCACAACGAACAGTACGGACACCGTGGGACGTTTCCAGTGGCTCCAGAGGCCGGGCAGGGTGACCGCGCCCGCCGCAGCCATGGCCGCCAGCGCCAGCACGCACGTTTCCTTGGTCGCGTGCATCATACCAATGGCCGCGCCGAGCACGATCAGCCAGGCAATGGCGCGGAGGGCCCGCGCCCGGCCTGCCTCCTGTGGTTCAATGTTCCCGCCCGCGTCGAGGAACCTCGACCAGCGCCACATCGCCACAACGGCCAGCAAGCTAAACGCCACCAGGAGCATCTCCTGGATGTAGTACCGGCTGAAGAAGACCATGGCGGGCGACAGGGCCGTCAGCAAGGCGGCACCGAGCGCGGGGCCGGTGCCCAACTCGCGGCGCAGCAGCCACGGAAGGGCGATCAGGAGAATGCCGAACACGGCGGGCACGAGCCGGAGCTGCGTTTCCGTCACCTCGGTCACCCGGCGGGCGCCGGCCGCCCGGGCGACGGGAAGGGTCAGGTAGTTCAACCCGGGCCCGTGGTACTCGTGCGGATCGTAAACGTACGCGCCGTCTTCGAGCAGGTGGCCGAACTTGATGCCATGCACCGCTTCATCGCAGTGCATCGGCCGGTTGGGCAGGTCGGCCAGGCGCAGCACGGCCCCCCCGGCCAGGACGGCGAGCATCCCAGCGGCGGCGGCGACGGAACTGGTGCGAAGGGACGGCATGGGTGTCATCAAAGCCCCGGAAGGGACACAGGTCGCGGCACCAGGCGAACGTAACGTACCACATCGTAGGAGGGACATTCCTGTCCGTCTCCATCGTAGGATCGGCATCCCTGGCCGTCAGCCACGTAGGATGGACATTCCCGTCCGTCTCTATGGTAGGATCGGCATCCCAGCCCGTCAGCCAACGACGGACACGAATGTCCATCCTACGGGCAAGCTTCCAGCCTGGCAATTGCCGAACTACTCGCCGTTCTCCAGCGGGATGCCGTAGACGGCCACTTCCGTGTAGTGGTTCTTCTCGTCGATGTGGTTGCCGCGCGAGTACAGGCGCACGTAGCGGCCCTCGACGCCCCGGGCGTCGATCAGCTTGCCCTCGGCGGTCTCGACGTAGCCCAGGTCGCTGCCCGCGCCAAGCCCCGACGTGTTGTTGTAATCGTTGTTGAAAATGGTCTCGGCGTCGAGGAAGTCGGGGCAGTGGCTCACTTGTACGATGACGTCGCGGTACACCCGGGCCTCGGCGTGGTTGTGCCAAACGAGCACGGCGAAGATCGTCGCCGGCCGGCCGAGGTCGACCTGCACCCATTGCGTTCCGGCGGAAAGCTCCAGGTAGCCGAAGTCGGACGCCTCCTTATCGTCGTTGGTGATATAGTCGAGTTCGCCGGCCGGGGGCACGGGGTCGCTGGCCGATACCGGCCTGCCCAACGCTAAATTGTCCGTCCCCTCCGGCGCCAGGAACGGCGGCCGGGGCGTGCCCAGCGGCTTCTCGACGTTCGGCTCCTCGACCGGCACCGGGGTGCCCCGGAACGCCGGGGCCGGCAACTCGAGGTCGATCTCCGCCAGGTTCCCCAGCGGCGCGATCGGCCGCTCGGCAACCACCGTGTCGGGCGCCGGCGGGTCGGGCGGTTGGTCGAATTGCCCCAATTCGACCGGCTCGTCGGCTTCAGGCTCGGGCGGCGCCCATTCGGTCGGATCCGGCTCGTCGGGCAGCAGCGCCGGGCCGGTGGTCACCGACGGGGGCACCGTTACCGACGGGGTCACCGTCACCGACGGGGTCACCGACGCCGGCGCCGTGACGCCGGTCGTTTGCTGCTCGACCGGCGTGCAGCCGAAGACGGCAAGCGAGGCAATGAGCGAAACGGCCAAGATCCCGCATGAAAGGTTGGAAGAAAACTTCACGAAACAATCTCCTCTGGCTTCGGTTACGGTTCGTAATAACGTAGTGTTCACGCGTTGGAGTTCACGCTTGTTGGAGTTCACGCTTGTTGGAGTTCACGCTTGTTGGAGTTCACGCTTGTTGGAGTTCACGCTTGTTGGAGTTCACGCTTGTTGGAGTTCACGCTTGTTGGAGTTCACGCTTTAGCGTGCTGAGTAACGCGCACCTTACATTCGCACGCTGAAGCGTGAACTCCAACGATTCAAAACACGCTGAAGCGTGAACTCCAACAGTCTATTGGGCTTCGAGTATTCTTCGGGCGCGGGCGCGGAGGGCGTCGTCTTCGGTCGTGTCCAGCACCTTCCGGAGCGCTTCGCGGATGGCGGCGGCCTCCTCTTCCCGCTGCTCGGCAATCACCACGGCCGCCAGCGCCGCGGTCTCGGTGAGCCCAGGCTCGTCCATGGCGGGAAGGATGACGGCCAGCGCGGCCGGGTCGCCGCCGGCCCCGGCCAGCCCCAGCACCATGCGCTTCTCGTCCTCCCGGCGGGCCAGCTCGAAGGCCTTGCCCAGCGTGTCGAAATCGGCCGGCTGCTCCGGCAGCGGCTGGGCCATCCGCGCCAGCCCGCGAACCGCCACCACGTGGTGCCGCAGATTGTCCGTCGCCTCGGCAACCCGCGCCAGGTGTTCGGCAGCGGCGGGATCGGGCCAAACGGCCAGCGTGCGGACTGCTGCGTCGCGGACCGTTTCGTGGTCGTCGTCGAGCCGCTCGGCGACGGCGGCCAGCGCATCGTCGCCGCCGGTGCGGGCGAGCGACTCAAGCAAAGCGGCCGTGGCCGCCGGATCGGCGCCGTCCAGCCCGGCGATGATCGCCTCGGCGGCCTTCTTCGCGTCGCGGCCGCAGACGCCCATCAGGGCCAGCTTCGCCTGGTAGCGTTCCGCCTCGTCCCGCGCCGCCTTGACCGCTTCGACCAGTTCGCCGGCGTGTTCTTCGGTGGCCAACAGGCGCAGCGCGCGGATGGCCGCCATCCGCACCGCGCCCGCTTCATGCCCGGCCGCCCCGAGGACGGCGGGGACGGCTTCCCGGGCGTTCCGCCGCGCCAGTACGTCCAACAAGGCCGTTTGCCGTTCCGGCTCGGCCTGTTCGAAGGCGGCGAGAACGGCTGGATTGATTCCCTCTCCCTGGAGGCGGATCAGGCTTTGGCGGGCAGCGGCCCGGACCGCATCGGGCTCGGCGCCAAGTTGCTCGGCCAGCAAGGGCACGTCGTCGGCGCCGCCCAGCCTCGCCAGGGCCGAGACCGCCGCGGCGCGGACCGGCACGTGCTCGGCCTCCACCATTTCCACGACGGCGGGCCGGGCCGTGGGATCGCCCCGCTCGCCCAACGCTTCCAGCAGGCCCGCCTGCCCCTCGACCGGCAGGTTCGGCAGCGCCTCGATGAAGCGCTCGGTCGCCGCCTCGCCCGGCGTCTCGTCGCGCACCTGCTGGAGGCCCAGGCCGCGCATGTCGCGATCCGGGCTGGCCAGCAGCTCGACGACCATATCCAGCATTTCATCGCCGCGGGCGGCATGCAGGCCGGGGCCGTGCAGCAGTGCCACGGCCAGGGCCGTCCCAACGGCAAATGCAACAAAACAGCGAAATTTCAAGGGACCTCCTCCTTCGAGGGCAATATCGTTGATGGTGATTGTTCGTAGGATGGACATTCCTGTCCGTCGTGGGCATGACGGGCGAGTAGGTCCATCCTACATTTCGGACGACGGACAGGAATGTCCATCCTACATTTCGGGCGACGGACACGAATGTCCATCCTACATTATGGTAACCGGTTCCGCCGCTCCGCCGGCCGGGAGAGCCTATTGCTTGCCGGCCGCCGAAAGCATGCCGCGCGTTGCGGCCACCTTGATGTGCCCGGGCAGGTCGGCCGCGGCCAGCTTCCGGTAAATCCCCACCGCCTGCG
>PWXP01000213.1 GCA_003561895.1 Planctomycetaceae bacterium
GGTCTAGTTGCCAGGCGGCTGAGCCTTCGCCGCGTGCGATGCAGGGGACGGGGTCCACTTCTTTTCGTAACCGAAACGCACCACGAAGAGCATCGCGGACCTTGGTCAAGTGTGTTCGGATGTTCCCGTCCGAACAATCGTCGTCGCCCCAGACATCCGTGCGCAGGTCATCCAGTGTCAGGGCGCGACGAGCTTTGGCTAGCCTCTGGAGCAGTTTGGCTGCTTTTCCGCTGATCTTTCCCTGTCCGCCTCCAAACGCGAATTCCCCCGGGCGGAAACGCCAGCCATCATCGGGTGGCCACCTTTCATCCTCGTCAGTCACAGACTGGGGATTCCCCGAACCGTTCGTTGGCCTGTCTTGTTCGCCGTCGGCGGTCTCGTTCTTCAATGTCTGAGCAACATCGACGGGCAGGAGGGCCCCCGGTGGCAAATCGAAGAAACCCTCGTCGATCTGTTTGAGATGGGCCTCGATTGCCAGAATGGAAGCGCGGAACAGATCCGTGACAATCGCGGCGTAGATGTATTCCGGGGGGGAGATACCATGATACCGCAGCGATTCCTCCCACGAAGTGAGGAAGCCACGGAGCTTATTCAGGTCGGCGTTCCGCCCGCGGAGGACGTGAATGGCGTCGTCGCCGAGGTCCAGTTGGGCGTACGCTCCACGCCCTTTGAGATCGATTGCGCCGCCCCATGTCGGTTCACCCCAACGCCCATAAAACCCGAGCGTCCACTGATTGCGGTCGATTCGTGCATCCCGGTGGTGGAAAACCACAGGTGATGTGCCGCCCGGAAAACACAGGAGAGTCTCCGCCGCTAAGCCCGTGTAGTCTTCCAACTTGCCGGTATTCCCGTAGTACGCAGATTGCTGTATCAGGCCGCAGCGTACCTCATCCCGTGAGAGTTCGACCAATGCGGCATCGCCGACGAAATCCGCCCACCCCTGTTCCAGTTCGTCCGGGACGTCGCGAAGGTCGAACCGTATCCGAGTTACGTGGAACAGTCCAGGCGGACTGTTGTACTTCTGGAGTTCAGCCAGGAGTTCCTTTAGCCGTTCGGGCTCTTGCAAATGCATGGAGTTGCCTCCTCGTGTCTGCACTGCGGTTTTGCCATCCGCTGAAACCTTTGACAGGACGGGGCGGCCTACCCCGTTCGCCGGGCGATGGTCTTGGCCAGCGCCAGGTTTCTCTCCGCGTACACCTCCGTGATGTCCGCCCGCTTATGGCCGAGGATGACCTGCGCACCCTCGACGCCGTATACCTCCCGCACCTCCGTCGCCCGACTGTGTCGCAATTGCAGCGGGCACCAGTGCGGGACCTCCACCCCATGCTTCCTCGCCCGCTTGATCCCGTAGGTGATGCTCCGCCGGTAAGAGTCGGTGTCGTAGCAGTCGCGTTTCGGCCGCTTGGGTTTCCGGCGGCGACTCTCTGCTTTCTTCTGGGCCACGCGGCGTGATTCGCACGGATAGACAGGAGTCCGCCGCTTCCCCTGCCTCTCCTTTCGCCGCTGCTCCTTCCACCACTCGTAGGCCTCCCGCGGCGAGAACAGAAAGGCATTCACAGGGCGGTCCAGGAACTCGGCGATGATCTTCTGCGCCTTGGGGCCGATCGGGACGAACCGATCGCCGCCGCGCCAGGCATTCTTATGGTCGTATGGCCGATACACCCAGACGTCGCCCGACATGTCGATGTCGATCGGCCGCATCCGGACGACATCCTGCGGCCGCATGCCGGCCAGTCGTTGGATCTGGATCATGGCCGACACCTGCGGCGCCACGTACGGCAGGACCGCGTCGACCCAGGCGTCCGGCACCGGCTTGATCGGTTCTGTCTCCCGGGCGCGTGTGCGGCCATGCCGCAGGCCCTGCACCGTGCGCAGGCCCTCGTACACGGCCGGAGGTAGTAGCTCCTCGCTGACCGCCCAGCGGAATGCGCGACGAACACGGTTGATACGCTTATTGATCTCCGTCCGCGCCAGCCCCTGTGCGCCAATCATGTGCTCGCGGAGGGCCTTGAGCGACTTCGGGCCGAAGATTGTCGCATCCGTGTGACCGTATAGGGCTTTCAGCGGCTTTAGGGCATCGCGGATGCCTGCCTGCTCTTTCGTGGGATGTCCATCGCGGCTGCAATAGTACTGCCTGGCAAAATCCCAGTAGGCGACAAGCATTTCGTTGACCGAAATCCGGGGGAACTTGGATCCGTTATCCGGAGGGGGCTGGGCCGATGGCGTGGCGAAGTGTTCGGCGATTACCCGTGCGTATTCATCCAGGCTACCTGGGCTCCCGTGCTTGCCCAGATAGACCTGTTTGCCATCGATGATGACGCGGGCTTGACCGGAGGGTTTGTGCAACCCGTAAGAGGGGACTCTGGCTCGTCGGGCCATTACATGACTCCTTGCCCCGCCGGAAAAGTGGTAGTCCTACCACTTTTCCACGGCTTCAAAGCCACGCTTCTCCAACGACTGGCCAGAGATAAGCGCTTATCTGGAAAGAACTTACGTCAAATATCCCCGACAGGATTCGAACCTGTAACCTTCGGCTCCGGAGGCCGACGCTCTATCCAATTGAGCTACGGGGAC
>PWXP01000138.1 GCA_003561895.1 Planctomycetaceae bacterium
ATAATTCTGATAGTTGACGCATAAAGCAGGGAATCCATGCTCGCCGCAAACATTCTCGACCTGATCGGCAACACGCCGCTGATTCGCCTGGGGTCGGAACCGGTCTTCGCCAAGGCCGAGTTCCTCAACCCGGGCGGCTCCATCAAGGACCGCGTGGCCCTCGCCATGCTCGAAGGGGCCGAACGCGACGGCCGCCTGAAGCCCGACTCCATTATCGTCGAGCCGACCAGCGGGAACACGGGCATCGGCGTGGCGCTGATCGGACGGCTGAAGGGCTACCGGGTGAAGATCGTCATGCCCGAGGGCATGAGCGAGGAGCGCAAGAAGATCATCCGCGCGTTCGGGGCCGAACTGATCCTGACGCCCGACCGGGAGAGCATCTCCGGCGCCGTCCGGCGGGTGGCCGAGATGGCCGCGGCCGACCCGCGCATCTTCGTGCCGCAGCAGTTCGAGAACCCCGACAATCCCCGCTGCCACTATGAAGACACGGCCCACGAAATCTGGCGGCAGATTCGCGGCGAGGTCGACTGCTTCGTGGCCGGCGTGGGCAGCGGCGGCACGCTGCAGGGCGTGGGCAAGTTCCTCCGCGAGCACAAGCCCGACGCCCACCTGGTGGCCGTCGAACCGAAAGACGTGGCCGCCCTGCTGGGCCACGAGCCCGGGCTGCACCAGATTCAGGGCATCGGCGACGGCTTCATCCCCGCCGTGCTCGACGTCTCGCTGGTCGACGAGGTGATCGAGGTGACCGACGACGACGCCATCGAAACCACCCGGCAACTCAGCCGCGACCTGGGCCTGCTGGTCGGCATTTCGTCGGGCGCGAACGTGTGGGCGGCCCGCCAGTTGAGCAAGCGCTTCCAGGGCAACATCGTCACCGTGCTGGCCGACCGGGCCGAGCGGTATTTCTCGACGGCGCTGCTTTGATCGGAACATCCATGGACCGTCCACTCCTCGAAACCGACCTGTACGAGGACTCCTGGGAGGAATGGTACTTCCTCACGCCGCAGGAGCGATGGCGGGAAAGCGAGAAGCTGTGGCAGTTCTACCTGGCCGTGGGAGGCTCCCTTGACCCCGAACCCGATTCTCAAAGTCCTTTCGACCCTGACTACGCACCGCGTGCAGTACCTGCTGATGGGCGGCCAGGCGTGCGTGTTCTACGGCGCAGCCGAGTTTAGCCGCGATACGGACGTCGTAGTGCTCACGACCGCCGAGAACCTCCGGCGCCTCCAAGCGGCGCTGCGCGACTTGCAGGCCGAATGTATCGCCGTGCCACCGTTCGAGGTCGAGTACCTGCAGCGCGGCCACGCCGTCCATTTCCGATGCCGGCACCCCGAAGCCCGCGGGATGAGAATCGACGTGATGTCGGTCCTGCGCGGGGTTGCTCCGTTCGAGGCACTTTGGGGGCGTCGCACAACGGTGGAGGCCGAGGAGGAGATGGATGTCGAACTGCTGGCACTTGCCGACCTGGTTCAGGCCAAGAAGACGCAGCGCGACAAGGACTGGCCCATGATTCGCCGGCTGGTGGAGGCCAACGTGCGCCGGCATGCCGAGGACCCTTCCCCGGAACAGATCGCCTTTTGGCTTCGCGAATGCCGCACGCCTGCGATTCTGATGGAATTGGCCGAGCGTTACCCAAGGGAGACAGATCAAGCGATGCGCGACCGGCCGCTCCTGGCCCTGGCCGGCGGCGACGAAGCGGCCTTGGCCGCAGCCCTGGGCGACGAAGAACGGCACGAGCGCGAGGCCGACCGGCGGTACTGGGCGCCGCTCCGAGCGGAACTGGAACAACTGCGGCGCGAACGGCGCCAGCCCTGATCCCGGCTACCCCCTTCCTGGCGGAAGGGGACCGTGCCATTTTCGCGGATGGTCTTCGGCATCAACACGTCGCCGCTTGCCGGGCGCGAGGGCAAGTACGTGACCACGCGCCACCTGGCCGAGCGGCTCGAACGGGAGTTGGAACGCAATATGGCGCTGCGGGTTGAGCCGCTGGCCGGCTCGGAGTCGTTCGTCGTCAGCGGCCGCGGCGTCCTGCACTTGGCGGTGCTCATCGAAACGATGCGGCGCGAAGGATTCGAACTGTCGATCGGCAAGCCGCGCGTCATTGTGCGCAGCAACCACGGGGTCCTCGAGGAGCCGTTTGAAAGCCTGATCGTCGAGGTCCCGCCCGACAAGCTCGGGGCCGTCATGGAACTGGTCGGCGCCCGCCGGGGGCGGCTGGTTGAAATGACCAGCCACGACGAATACACCTACGCCGCCTTCTCGATTCCCGCCCGGGGCCTCATCGGCCTGCGCACCCGGCTGTTGAACGCCACCCAGGGCACGGCGGTCGTGCACCACCGGTTCGAGTGCTATCGGCCCATGGAAGGCGACGTGCCGGGCCGAGCCACCGGCGTGCTCGTTTCGATGGCGTCGGGCCGGGCGGTGGCGTTCGGGCTCGACGGGCTTCAGGACCGGGCCGAGATGTTCGTCGGCCCCGGCGACGTGGTGTACGAGGGGATGATCGTCGGCGAGAACAGCCGCAAGGCCGACATGCCCGTCAACCCGACCAAGGAGAAGAAGCTCACGAACATCC
>PWXP01000672.1 GCA_003561895.1 Planctomycetaceae bacterium
CCGGGGGCCGGCCGGGGACTGGTCCCTCAGACCGACTCCTTGCATTCCCGGGAAGATTCCTCCAGCTTGCGAATCTTGTCCAGGCGGCGCTGGTGCCGCCCGCCCTCGAAGGGGGTGTTCAGCCATAGCTCAAGCATCCGGTCGATCAATCGCTCGCCCAGCAAGTCGGCGGGCAGGCACAGGATGTTGCTGTCGTTGTGCCGGCGGCTCATTTCCGCGGTGACGTCGTCGTGGCAGGGGGCGGCGCGCACCCCGGGGAACTTGTTCGCGGCGATGCACATTCCCAGGACGGTTCCGCAAATCAAAATGCCGCGTTCCACTTCGCCGGAACCGACCTTCGCACTCACCAACGCTGCGATGTCGGGATAGTCGCACGCTTCCGGCGAGAACGTCCCGACGTCGTGCACCGTGTGCCCAAGCCTCGCAAGCAGCTCGATTGCCTTCGAGCGGACGTGGAATCCACGATGGTCACTACCGATGGCGATATTCATAGTACACAGGGGGGAAGGCGATGGCGGCCTCAGCTGGTTTATTCGGGCTGCGCTGCGAGAAATGGCTCCAGGTGTTCCAGCCGAGCCTCCAGGTGCCGGCGGATTTCGGCCGCGCAGGCACGGTACTGCTCCAACGGGCCGCCAATGGGGTCCGATATGTCGCTCCCATCGGGGCTGAGCTGGAAGGTGCGCTCCGCGGCGCCGGGCCATTCCGCCACAATCGCCTCGCGGTGCGACCGCGTCATGGTATAAATGAAATCAGCGTTCCTGACCAGGGGCTCCGTTAGCGGTTGGGGCTCGTGACCGCAGATGTCAAACTGAAACTCCTTCATCGCCTCGATCGCTTCGGCGCTGGCCCGACCCCCTACCATGGCCGCAATGCCCGCCGACACGACCATCACACCGTGGTCTTCCAGGGCGGCCGGTTCCACGCCCAACCGCTCGGAAAGCAATTGGCGGCACAGGACTTCCGCCATCGGGCTGCGGCACGTGTTCCCCGTGCACACCAGCAGAACCATGACCGACGCCAACCGCCGGATGGTCCTCTCGGGGACAACCCCTTCGCGGAGCAACTCGAAGCGGCGTCCTTCCACGCGCACCACCGATGAAGGCTGGCCGAAACGGCACGGCCCATCGTCCAATAACAAGTCCACCCCTTCTCCGACCGCTTCGAGCACTTCCTCGGCCGTTACCGCGTCGGGCTTGCCCGAACGGTTCGCGCTGCTCAGCGCCAGCGGACCCGCCAGCATGTGCAGCACATCGAGGATGGCCGGGTGGCCGGGCACGCGCAAGCCCACGGTGTTCCGCGGCGAAACCCATTGCCGGACCCTCGCCGGAAGCTGCCGTACCAGGCTCTCCGGATGCGAGTTGTCAACGACCAGGGTGAGCGGGCCGGGCCAGCCGCGCCGGGCCAGCCGGCGGGCCAGCGGACTCATGTCGGGAGCGTAATCGCGGGCCTCGTCGACCGAACGGATGGCCAGGGCAAGCGGCTGGCCCGGCTCACGCCGCTTTGTCGCCAGAAGCCGTTCCACCGCCAATTCGTCCAACGCGCTGGCGGCCAGACCGTAGACGGTCTCCGTCGGGAAAGCCACAATTCCCCCCTCCGCGAGGACCTGGACCGCCCGGTGGATCACATCGCGCCAATCCTCGGCGCGTCTCAGATCAATCACCATCGGTGGCATCAGCCGGCCGACCTCCGCGTCAGGACTCCCGTTGATTATGGCCGATTTCGGGGCGACGAGCCCCGATTCCCTAACGATAGACGGCCGCCCCGCTCAGGTCAAGCCGCTACGGCTGGAAATGACGAGTTCCCTTTGCGCCCGCTCCCAAAAACCTTATACTTGGGAAATGGACCATTCCCGGGCCGCACAAGGGGCTGCGCGCTTCGCGCGGCACGCCGTGGCGGCGGACCTTTCCAGGGCTTTCGAGGTATGACAGACCGCAAAGAGGGGGATCACTGGAGTCAACTGGCTTCCGTGTTGGGGGCCGAGGTTCACGAAACGTCGGCGACCGAAGAACAGCCGCAAGCCAAGGCAGAGGTCGAGACGGCGCCGGCCGAGGCCGAATTGCCGTCCGATCAGGCCTCGCCGGCCCCGCCGCCCGAGCCTCGCCGGGCCCAGTCGGCGGCGAACTGGGACGCGCTGGCCAGCGCACTGGGTGTTCAATCGCCTGAACCCGTTGCAGAACCAGCGGCAACCCCACCCGCAGACGCACCGGCGGCGGCCAAAGAGCGGGCAGAAGAGAAACCTGGGCGGCTTCCGCCCGAGCCGGGTATGTCGGCCGAGCAGTTGGCCGAGACCGTGGAGAACCTTTCCGAGTGCCTGAAGACGGCGCCGGCCGGCCTGGGGCACGAGCCCACCGTGTTGATCGCCCAAGAGACCGTGGCGGTCTTCACCGACTTAAGCGAGGAAGACATCGAAGCGACCGTCGAACCCAGCGAAGGCGAAAAGCCGGCGCCGGAGCGGCCGAAACGCCGCCGCGGGACGGACGAGAATGAGGTCGGCGGGGCCGAGTTCGAGGTTCCGCCGGGCGACGCTGCCGACGCTGCCGACGCTGCCGACGCTGCCGACGCTGCCGACGC
>PWXP01000166.1 GCA_003561895.1 Planctomycetaceae bacterium
CTCCGTGTTCCGTTGGAGTTCACGCTTCAGCGTGCCAAGCGTTGGAGTTCACGCTTCAGCGTGCCAAGCGTTGGAGTTCACGCTTCAGCGTGCCAAGCGTTGGAGTTCACGCTTCAGCGTGGTGGGGGGTCGTACAATGCAGGTTCGCACGGTAAAGCGTGAACTCCAACAATGTGCCATCCTGGCTCGGGCGGGTTCATTCCTGCACCGCCGCGCCGCCTGCCGGACATCCGGCCGCCGGCATGCTCCTGCGGGCGGCGAGCCGCCGGACCGCCAAAACCATGGAAGCAACCAGCGCCAGGAAGGCGAACACGGGGAACACGCCGGTCAACAGCGCGAGCAGGCCGACGATTGCCAGGGTAACCGGATGCACGAGCCGGCCGCAACAACCTCGGCGGGCGGCGCGCACCAGCAGCCAGCCGAACCCCAGCGCGGCCAACACCGCGGCCATGTGCCCCAAGCCCCAAAGCAACCGGCGCGACACGTGCCGCCCACGCAGCTCCATCCGGCCGCCGGTGGTGGTAAACACGTACTGCCGGCCGCGCTCGGGCAGGGTGAAGTCGAGGCTGGCCAGGCCGGTGGCTGGCGCGAGCGGAAGGACCAGGTCGGCCACGGGGTAGACGCGCGGGTCCGTAGCATCGTAGCCGCCGAACTGCGGCACTGCCAGCCCAAACTCGTCCGGCTGAAAGGGGATGTCCCGGTCGGCGAAAAACGTGCCCGGGGGCTGTTGCTGCTCGGCCAGCCGCTGCTGGTAGAGCCGAACGGACGACTCGGGAGCCTTGCCCCGCTTTCTTAGCTCCTTGGCATCGGGCACATCGCCGTACGCATCGTCCAGGACAGACTTCAGCTTGGGCGCCTCGGGCTGCTGCCTGGTCGGCGGCGCGGCCCTGCCGCCTCGGAACCGTTCGCGCTGGTCCATGACCGGATCCTCGCCGACGCGCCGTTGCGGGTCGGCGGGCAGGGCGTCGTCCGGAGCGCTCGTCAACCGGTTGCGGTCGAGCCACTGGGGATTCAATTCCATGACCTTGTCGGCGTCAACGCCGGGGCGGGGCTGTGCGGCCTCCGCATCGAAGTTGTAGTCGAAGCCTTGAACGACGTTGCGCGAACGTTTCAGGTCCTGCCGCTCAACGAGTTGGTTCATCCGGTAGCGATTGTCGAACTCGGCGGTCTCCTCCATGACCTCGTCGAACCGCTGCATTTCTTCCTTCGCCCGCTCGAATGCCCGGCGGGCAGACTCCACTTCGCTTGGCGCATCGTGGCGGACGCCGAACTCACCGTACCGCTCGGTGTAGTCTTCCAGCGCCAGGCCCAGTTGCCTGAGGTTCTGCGCCGAGCGGGCCTTCTCGAACTCGCTGCCGTGCCGGAGCGTGCCGAGGAGCTGCTCGACCTGCTCGCGGTGGAACTCAGACCAACCGGCAGAAAGCGCCTGCCGGTTGGCCGGCTGGCCCAGCGTGCCCTCGAAGTCGAACCAGTCCTTCCCCTCGGGCAGCAGGAGCCGCACCTGGCTGCGGTCGACCGCCAAATTGCGCACCACGAGCAGCGGGAACTCCACGCGGCCCATCACCCCGAGCGGCCGCATGTTGCCGCCGTATCCAAGTACGACGTCGTAGGCCACGTCGCCGGCGGCCGTCTTGACCAGCGGGATGCGGACCAAGGCGTCGGGAGCATCGGAGGCATCGGAGGCATCGGAAGGGGACAGTCCCCGGTGGGGTTTCACGGCCTCGCCGGCGACGCGCGCGGTCCACAGGGTCGCGCCGGGAGGAAGCTGCACTTCGAGGAACTGCTCCGTGGCGTTGTCGACCTTCATGGTCACCTGCGCGCGGTACGCCCCGTGCAGGTCGAGCACGAGCGTGGTTTCGGCCAGGCGCACCTGCGCGCCGGCCGTGACCACGGTCTTCCGCTCGCGGGTTTGGAACGCCAGCCGAGGCGCCGCGGCCCCGGGTGTAACGGTCCACGCCTGGGTAATGCCGTCGCCAAGGCGGCTGCGGAGCGTTTGCCAGTCGCGCTGCTGGCGGCCGAGCGGTTCGAGCCCCTCGGCCCGCTCGACCACCACCTCGTCGCGCCCGGCGCTTTCCAGGGCGACGAACTGCCGCTCGGTACGCCCGGTTTCCACGCGCGGGATGGCGATCTCGTGTAGGTCGGCCGTCAGCAGCCGGTCGTTCTCGACCAGAACGCGCAGCTCGCCCATCATTTCGTCCTGGAACTCCAACAGCAGCCGCACCGGCGCGCCGGGCCCGTCGCCCACCGGCGCGATGGTCTTCTGACGCAGCAGTGGGACGCGCACGCGGCAGTCGGCCATCCAGTGCGGCAGCGTCATCGCCACCCGCCGGACGCCGGCCTCGCGGATGTCGAACTCGACGAGGATCGTTTCCTCGATGGACCGCGTGGTCACTTTCGCATTGCTGATGGTGCGGCACGCCACGACCGGCTTGCGGCGCTCGAGGACCAGCGTGGCAGAGTAGTCGGGCCCGCGGGAACCGAGCGCAAGCTGCGTGACGGTTCGATGCTGCGGATTGAGCCAGGCGTAAAGCTGCTTGGGCAGGATGCGTTCGCAGCCGGCCA
>PWXP01000486.1 GCA_003561895.1 Planctomycetaceae bacterium
CCCTTCGCATCGAGCGCAGAAAACAGCTCGCGCCGCCCCGTGAACGGTTACCCCGTCCGTCTCCGGACCCGACGCACAAGAAGGTCCACCCGATGGGTGTGGCAAGTCCGTTTCTGCCGCCGGCCTAAACGGCCCTCATTCCCACATGGCGCTGGCCAGGCCGACCGCGACGGGCACGAAGATCACCAGCGGCAGCCAGGCGCCGAGTGCCGGGCTCACCACCAGCATGGCGCCCAGGTGCTGCGAACCGATGATCGTCAGCAGGTACAGCGTAGTGACGCCGGCGCACATCGTCATGGCCAGGAACACGTTGCGGCTCTGCTGCGTCACCACCAGCGGCAAACCCAGCAGCAGCAGCGTGATGTCGAGCAGGGGCGTGAGCAGCCGCGTGTGGATGGCCACGCGCACGTCGGCCCCGAAGTCGAGGCTCGGGTTGTGCAGCCCGCGAATAAGTTGCACCGTCGAGGAAAACTCGCGGAACGCCCGGCCTCCGGTCAGTTGCTCGAAGGTGATTTCGCTTACGACGAAGCACTGGCCGGGCTCGAGCCAGCCGGGTGCGTCGGGCGGGGGGATGATTACCGGTTGGCCGTCAATGTCCAGCGAAGGCCGGCCGTCGAGGTCTCCCGGCTCGCGGACGCCCTCGAAAAGGTATCCGCCCGGGCGATCGCCTTCCGGAGGCAGGTAATAAGCGTTCTCGGCGACGATCTGCTTGCCATAATGCCGCAGGTTGCGCGGCAGGAGGAAGCTCGGCTTTTTGATGCGCTCTCGGTCGGCGTACGTGCTGTCCCCTCGCATCAAAATGTCGGTTCGGTTGTCGTACCGGGAGTCGAGCGACTGGGCCTGGTCGCCGATCAGGTCGTTTGGCGTGCGGGCCATTTCGTCGCGGAATCGCGGGATGACCACTTCCCGATTGCCGGCCGCCGCCAGCACGATCACCACCGACGCGACGATCAGCGGCGTCACCACCCGCACCCGCGGAATGCCGGCTGCCAGCAGCGCCGTCATCTCGTTATGGCGCTGGATCCAACTGACGGTGAACATGGCCGACACCAGGATGAGCAGTCCGGCCGTGCGATCGAAAAAGAGGATGGCCTTGTAGCCGTAAAACGTGCTCATGAGCTGAAACAATCCCCCCGCCTGCTCGCTGCACCGAAGGAATTCATCGAGGTTTGTGAACGCGTCGAACACGATGTACAGGCCGGTCAGGCTGAGGTAGCAAATCACGAACGTCTTGAGGAACTGCTGCAGCATGTAGCGGTCGATGATGCGCATAATGGGCTTCCTTACGTCACGTGCCTGACGGTGCGGGCCATCAGTACACTGGCGATCGTCTCGCCACCGGTCCATTCGGCGCGCCGGCTCAGGCCGCGACGCAAGCGAGTGGGTAGGACAACATGCTGGGACATTGATGCGTATGGGTAGTGTGGGGTACTTGTGTAGCTCAAGGGAAGTTCGGGCGTCTCCCGGTCGGGCCGGACGTTTTTCCGCGCTTGCCCAAAGGGCAAGCCTGACGTTCCGCTGCCGCTTTAGTATAATGACCTTAAGGGGAAAACGAGAAGTGCATTTACCCGTATTCCATTTACCCGTATTCCAGAGGTTCGCCGCTAGGATGCTTCCGTTGGGCGATTGGCGGGGAAGAATGTCGCTGCGCGCCGGCTGTGCGCGTGCCGTTCGGGCTGCGCGCAGCGTGGTGGACGTGCTCTTCCCGCCACGGTGCGTTTCGTGCGGGAGTGAGCCAGACGGACGCCCCGATTGGGCCGCTGGAGGGTTGCTTTGCCCCAAATGTGCCGAGCAACTCGGGCCGAAACACCGGAACTGCTGCCGCCGTTGCGGCGGAAACGTTCCCGAGGAAACGCCGCGTCCGGATCAATGCTCCTGGTGCCGCAATTCGCAGCTCCAGTTCGACTCGGTGGTGGCCTTGGGCAACTACCACGGACCGCTGCAAGAGGTGGTCGCGGCGACGAAAACTCCCGCCGGCGGCTTGATGGCTGAGGCCCTGACACGGTTGCTCTTGGAACGACACGAAGGCGAAATCCGCCAACTCCGCCCGAACTTCGTCGTCCCGGTGCCGCTCTATTGGGGGAGACGTTTGGGCCGGGGGATCAACAGTGCGGAGACCATGGCCCGGACATTGGCCCGCCGCCTGGGGGCACCAATGGCCCCACGGATGGTGGTTCGCCGGCGCAACACCGCGCCGCAAAAGGGATTGCCACCGCAAGCGCGATTTCGCAACGTGCGAAACGCCTTTGCGGTTCCGGCAAACTATCATTTAGAAGACGCCCGCCCCCTCCTGGTCGACGACACCCTGACGACCGGGGCCACATGCAGCGAGATCGCGTGGGCGCTGAAGCAGTCGGGGGCGTCCGTGGTGCACGTGGCCGTGTTGGCCCGCGCCCAGGGCGCCAACCGTTGAATTTTTTCGACCCGAGACTTACCTTTCCCAAGGCATGAAACCAATTCTTCCCGTTACCGGCGACGCTCGCAACCGTACCGACCGTCCATTCCGCTCGGCCATATTTCGAGGCCTCGGGGTGCTGGTGCCGCCGCTGATGACCATTGTCATTTTCGTCTGGGTCGGCAACACCATTGAGCAGTACGTGATGCGACCGGTGACCTGGGGGGTGCGCGAGGCAATTCTGTGGCACACCGCCGATATCCGCGACAACGTCCAGGTGGCCGACCCGTCGCAGCGCACAGTCCAGATCGAGGGAACGACGTACCGGCGGCTACCCAACGACACCTTCGTACCGGAGAGGGTTTACAACCGCGCGCGCCGCAATCGCAGCGCCCGGCAGCCGTTGCCGCAAACCGGCGATGCCGTCTACCGGCAGTACATCGACCACACCTACCTGCGCCCGTACTATATTACCCCCCTGTTCCTGGTCGTTTTTGTGGTGCTGCTGTACTTGCTCGGGAATTTCATGGCGGCGGGGATTGGCCACTTCTTCTGGCGCCGGTTCGAGCAAGGCATCCATCGCCTGCCCCTGGTGCGAAGCGTCTATTCGTCGGTCAAGCAGGTGACCGATTTCCTGTTCAGCGAGTCGAACATCGAGTACACTCGGGTGGTCGCCGTCGAGTATCCTCGGGAGGGTATTTGGTCGCTCGGGTTCGTGACCGGCGAAAGCCTGGTCGACATCCGCGGCATTGCCAACGAACCGGTGGTTTCCCTGCTGATGTGTACCTCGCCTGCCCCCATGACGGGGTTCACCATCACCGTGCGAAAGAGCGAGGTCATCGACTTGAACATCACGATCGACCAGGCTCTGCAGTACATCGTCAGTTGCGGCGTGGTCGTCCCCCCGCAGCAGCTCGTTGAAATGGCGGAGCCTCGCGAGGACGTTGGAGAACCGACCGGGGCGGAGCAGCCGGCGGCAACAGACGCTTGATTGCTTCGATCTGACTAGCCCGCCCAAGCCCACTAAGCCACCCTTCCCCACTAAGCCACCCGTTCCCACTAAGCCACCCGGTCCCACCTATTGGCCGGGCGGTGACACTTTGCACCCGCGCCGAGCACCGCGTCAATGGACGCTCATCACCACCCCGAACGGTTGCGTCTTGGGACGCGCGAGAGCCTCCTGGCCCGCTGGCAGGCCGAGTGGGTCGCGGCCCGGCTTCGCGGCCTCGGGTGCGAGGTGGCGCTGGTGCCCATCTGTACGCGGGGCGACGCCGAGAAGCGCGGCGCCATCGGTTCGCTCGACAGCCAAGGCGTGTTTACGAAGGAGTTGCAACGGGCACTGCTGGACGGCGAAATTGACCTGGCCGTCCACAGCCTCAAGGACCTGCCTACCGACGAGGTCGCCGGCTTGCGGCTTGCCGCCGTGCCGGCGCGCGGCCCGGTTGCCGACGCCCTGGTGTGCCGCGAGGTCGGCTGCCTGGCCGAGCTTCCCCAAGGCGCGGCAGTGGGGACCGGCAGCCTGCGCCGCCGCGCACAGTTGCTGTACCACCGCCCCGACCTCCGCGTGGAAGGCATCCGGGGTAATGTCGACACCCGCCTGCGAAAACTCGACCAGGGGCAATACGACGCGATTGTGCTGGCCGAGGCCGGCCTGACGCGCCTCGGCCTGGCCGGCCGCATCAACCACACCCTGCCGCTTGCCGTCATGCTTCCGGCGATCGGGCAAGGGGCGCTGGGCATCGAAACCCGCGCTGAGCCCGACGCCGCCGCCACGCTCGGCGTGCTCGATCATCCGCCCACCCATGCCGCGGTCGCGGCGGAGCGAGCCATGCTGGCGGCCTTGCAGGGCGGCTGCCTCGCTCCTATTGCTGCGCTGGGCAGCGTCCGGGGCGACTGCCTGACCTTGCAAGGCCGCGTCCTTCACCCGCAGGGAACCCGGGCCATCGACGTGACCTTCAGCGCCCCGCTTGATGAGCCCATCGCCCTCGGGCACCGGGCGGCCGACGCACTGCGCGCCCAGGGCGCCGACGAACTGATCCGGGAAGGAAGGACCCCGTCCCAATAGGCGCTCGCGAAGTGCCGCGCTGACCGCCCAACCGGGCCGTTCCACCGTTCCACCGCTCGGAAGGTTGCGTTTGGCCGTCAAGCCCGGTACGATAATATGGCTGCTCTTTTTCTAGTTGCGGGTCGCCTGGGCTGGATCGCCGCCCCCTTTAGGCGGAGTATCGTTGCCGGCTAAAGTCGGCACCCCAACGGGACGCAGGCTGCACCGCGAAACGGAAGTGCCGATAAGTAATGGAGAGAACCATGGCAAAACGTAAGCCCAAATCCCCTATCGAAGGCCGCTGGAACATCCTTTCAATGACCGGTTGGGATCAGGAGTATCTCCACGTCAGAGGACCGGCGTTCATCGAGTTCAGCCCGAACAACATCGGAAAGTTCCACTTCGGATATGTTCAAGGGCAAATGGCTTACCACGGCGCCGAGAAAGGCGGCAAGCCCGCCGTCGAATTCACCTGGGAGGGGGTCGACGAGATGGAACCGGAATCGGGCCACGGTTGGGCGGCGCCGGAGGGCGATGCCCTGGTCGGCGTCCTGGCATTCGAGCACGGCGACGAATCCGGCTTCAAGGCCCAACGCGTGGAGCCGAGGGCGAAACGTACCTCGCAATCGTAACGCGGCGGTAGAGCGACCTACAGCGCGAACGGCCACACGCGCGGGATCATCAGAAGCGCCACCGTCCCGACAATCACCATCAGCGGCAGCCCGGCACGCAGGTAGTCGCGCGGCTGGTAGCCGCCGGGGCCCATCACCATCAGGTTCGTCTGGTAGCCGATGGGCGTGATGAAGCTCAACGAAGCGCCCAGGGCCAAGGCCATGGCGAAGGGTCGGGGGCTGACGCCGGCGGCCGCCGCCAGGGCCACCCCCAAGGGGAACAGCATGGCCGCTACGGCCCCATTGCTGACCAACTCGGTGAACACCACCGTGAGGAGGTAGAACCCGACCAGAAGCAGGTAGGGGTTCCTGCCGGCGCCGCCCACCACCGCATGGGCGATCGCCTCGGCGGCGCCGCTCTCGGTCAGCGCCCGCCCCAATCCCAAGGCGGCGGCGATGGTCACCAGTACCTGCAAGTCGATGGCGCCGCGGGCGTCGGCTGCGGGAATGCACCGCCCAAGAACCATCAGCCCGGCAATGGTCAAGGCGGCAAGGGCGGGGGAGGCGAACCCTTCGGCGAGGCCGCCGGGTTGGAACCAGCTTGCCGCGAACAGCCACACGACCAGCCCCACCACCAGCCCGATGGCCAGCCACGCCCGCTCGTGCCGCCGCGGCTGCGACCCCTCGACGTCGGCCACCAGGAAGAAGTCGCGGCTGTTGCGGAACGCGCTGCTGAACTCGGTGCGCGTCTGCAACAGGAGCGTGTCGCCGGCGCGGAGGACAATGTCGCCGATCTTCCGCCGAAGCTGGGCCCCGTTGCGATGCACGGCCACGACCGCGGCGTTGTACAGCCGGCGGAAGTTCGCCTGCCGCACCGTCGTGCCCACCAGCGGCGAGGAACTCGACACCACCGCCTCCGACAGGTGCCGCCCCATGCGCCGCTTGGGATGAATCTCATAGGTCAGGTCGGCCGCCGGCACCAGGCCGGGAATTTGCACCAGATCGAGGATCGTCGACACCACCCCGGTGAAAATCAGCCGGTCTCCCTCCCGAATCACGTCGTCCGGCGTCACCGGCGTCACCACGTCGTCGTCGCGGTCGATTTCGATCAGGTACAGGCCCCGCAGATGCCGCAAGCCCGCCTGCTCGACCGTCTTGCCGATGAGCCGGCAGTGGGGCTGCACGAGCATTTCCACCATGTATTCGCGGCGCTGCTCATCGAGCTGCTCGACCAGCTCGGTCCGATCCGGCAGAAGGCGATACCCGATCAGCAAAAGGGACGCCGACCCCGCCACGGCGCAGGCGAACCCCACGCGGCCGATCTCGAACAGCGTCATGCTGCCCATCTGCTCCTGAAAGCCGGGCAGATGGGCGTAAAGTCCCTGCTGCTCGGCGTGGGCAATCCGCCGGGCCTCACGCTCCTGCTCCTCGCGGAGCAAGCCGTTGACGATGATGTTCGTGCTCGTTCCAATGAGCGTACATGTACCGCCCATGATGGCCACGTAACTGACCGGCAGCAGCACGCGGGAAGGCGAGAGGCCCCGGCGCCGGCACCATGTGAGCAGCACAGGCACGAACATGGCGACCACCGGCGTGTTATTAATAAAGGCCGAAACGCCCAGCACCACGCCCAAGACCCGCCGCATGGCCACGCCCGCAGTCTTGGCGGTACCCAGCAGCAGGTTGCCAATCGAGTCGAGCACTCCGGTGGAGCGGAGTCCTGCCGCCACGACGAACAACGCCCCAATGGTCACGACCGCCGGATTCGCGAACCCGGCCAGGGCTTCCCGCGGCGCAATCACGCCGCATAGCGTTACCATAACCAGTCCGCCCAAAAACAACAGGTCGGCCGGTATGTTGCGGCGCTGCTGGAGCCCGACGAACACCGCCAGCGTCACGGCCAAGCTGATCCAGGCGTCTAACGACATGACTACCAGATTCTCTCGATACTAAGGGCTCGCGAAGGAATAAATGGCCGATTCGGGCGCGGCGAGGACAAGGCTGCCAAGGAAGGCGAAGCAGACATATTGCCTATGCCTCGATGCAGCCTGACGCCCGCAGCCGTAGCCGCAGCCCGTCCAAATCGGCCAGTTATTCACTAATCGGCCCTAAACGGTCTGCACCCAATTACGGAAGAGCCCCATTTTAACACAACGGGCCGGCACGCACTCATGGCCCCCCCCATGGTTCCTGCTTGCTCAAATCGGGCTACGCCGCTCATACCCTATAGCCTACCACGCGACCGGTTCTCCGGTAGGTGAGCATCAAGGCCGGACAGTCAATTCGGGCGCACCCGTTCCGGATTATCTATTCGATGTGGCCTATGTGGTTTAGGTAAACCAACAATCCAGTGTCGAACTCCAAGGGCTCGCGAATTGCCTAATGACCGTATTTTTGCTTCTCCGATACAACTACCGAACGCTTCTGTCCGGTCACAGTAACCCGGGCAGCCTGGTCCGTCAACCACGCAGGCGACGGGCCTGGGGAAACGCGATCCTTCTAACTCACGCACGGGGCACTTGCCCGGGAGGACTTGGGAACATGAGGTGTTTACGATTCGCTTATCCACTTGGCTGCTTCATCCTGAGTGGAGCCTTGGTGGCATTGGAACCGTCCGCCGGTCGCTCGGTGGCCGCGGCAGAGCCCGGGGTGGACACTCCGCTCTACGCCGCCGCCGAAGAAGCGGACGGCACGCACGACGACTCGGGGCACTGGGACGACGGCGCCTATGGGTGCCCCGCCGAATCCCCCTACTGGTATGAGACTTACTATTACGACTACCCCTACGGCGCCGGGGACGAAACGCAGGGCCAGAACCAACCCGAAAGCGCCGAGGCCGACTCGGAATCCGACGCCACGGACGACGCCCGCCAACCGACGGCACCGGCCGACGACGAAATCGGGACCTCCGACCAGTATGAGTACGGCTACGATCGGTACGGCTACGACGAGTATAGCTACTACCGGTACAACCACCCGGACTATTACTACGGCTACGATGGCTACGGATACTATGACGACTACTACGCCGGCCATTACGCCGGCCATTACACCGACGGCTACTACGCCGGCCATTACGCCGACGACCACACCGACGACCACACCGACGACAGCGAGCAGGACCCCCCGGCCGAAGCGGAACCGGAACAGCCCGGCGACGGCCTCTCCGACGCCGACACGTACCAAGAGGCCGGCGTAGTCGCGCGGTACGGCTACTGGGACGGCCGGGCCGAGACGCCCGAGGAGGAACTGCCGTCGCCACCCGGCCCCGAGGGGTTCAATGAATCCGACGAGGAGTCGTTCGACCCCTGCGATGCCCAAGGCGACCAGAGCCTGGTAGAGGACGTTCCGGAACTTCGCCACGGCGAGTACGGCTACTACGACGAGTACGGCTACTACGGCGAGTACGGCTACTACGGCGAGTACGGCTACTACGGCGAGTACTACGACGGCTACTACCACGATGCGTACCACCACGAGTACGACACCGGCGCGGACGACGAGACAGCCGACACGTCACAGGCCTCCGTCGAGGACGACGCCGACGCGCCAAACGTCGGCGGACATCATGCCAGCAACGAGTACGGCTACTACGACGGCTACTACCACGATGCGTACCACCACGAGTACGACACCGGCGCCGAAACCGATGACCCGGCGGACCGCCGTGCCGAGTTCCACGCAGAACAGCTCGACGCAGAACAGCTCGACGCAGAACAGCTCGACGCAGAACAGCTCGACGGCTACTGCGAATACGGGTATGACGACGAGTATGGATACCAGGACAACTACAACTACGACTACGACTACGACTACGAGTACGAGTATCCCTACGAGTACGAGTATCCCTACGAGTACGTCACCGAACCGGGTATCCCGCAGCAGACTGCCGAGGAGTCGTACGAACCGGTGGACACGGCCGAACAAGACATGCTCATCGACGACCTCGACCCGTTCACCTGGCACCCGCGCGACCTGCTGCGCACCGCCGACCGGGACCTGCTCTGCACACTGAACGAGTTGTTCGAAGAGCCGGCCAACGTGCGGGAACTCGCGCTCGACGAGTACATCGAAGGGCTCGGGCTCGACGCGGTCGAATTCGTCGCGCGGTTCGAAGAGGCCTTCGGCCACGAAGCGCTGATGCTCCACGACGACCTGCCGGGCGTCGCGGCGCTGCTGGGCACCTACCGGATGATCGAACGGGGCGAGATAAGTTTGAACGACGGCGTGGAGGTGCTGAGGCGCCGCTTCAACCACCTCTCACCGCAATGGATCGAAGGGGTCTCGCTGATCGTTACCGAGATGCCCGAGCGAAGCGTCCACTGCCATCCCGCGCCCCGCCACGGCGACGTGGTTCGGGCGGTGCTTTCGGCGTCGGCGCGTTCGGTCATCAGCGTCGGCTCGGAGCTTTCGGCCATGTTCGACCACGTGTCGGCCGGTTTCATTCCGCTCGCCGCGATGGGGGACGGCTGGCCCGCCCTCGACACGGCCGCCGTCCGCAACTGGAGTGCCCGATAGATCGGCAATCGCCCCATGGCGCGCAGCCCCCACGGCCCATCCGGCACTGCCGGATGGGCCGTTTTGCTGCGTGGTAACCGTTCACCGCCGATTTCCGCAGCCCGTTAATTCGATGAGTGAATGCAGGGGTAGAGAGAGACTGTTATCGCTGTGGGGACTGAAATGGAACCCGTTCTCGCCGGAGCTTCCCAGCGAGGGACTGCTGGTGACCGCCGCGGTCGAGAACTTCGTCTGGCGCGTCGAGCAACTGGTCCAGGAAGGCGGCTTCGCGCTGGTCTGCGGCGAGTCGGGAACCGGCAAGTCGGTGGCCTTGCGGATCGTCGCCGAACGCCTGGCGGCGCTGCGCGACGTGGTGGTCGGCGTGCTTCAAAGGCCGCAGTCCCGCCCCGCC
>PWXP01000598.1 GCA_003561895.1 Planctomycetaceae bacterium
CGCAAGAAGTGGGCCGACGAGGCCCTGGCGTACAACGGGCTGGTGATTGCGTGGCCGGAGCTGACGAAGCTGGCGCTGGCCGGACGGCCGAGTGAAACGCAGTCGGAGATGTTTTGAGCAAGGGTCAGGACCTGTGGTGGAGTGGTTGGTGGCCCCTGTCACGTGTGGTAGAATGACAGTAGGAGGAAGACGCCGATGCCCATTCCCGCGTTCGATCAGATTCTGAACGTCTTGCCGCCGCACCTGGGTGATGCGCAGCAAAAGGCGGATCATTCGCCGTATCCATGCACGATGCCGGAGTTGTGCCGGCGATTTGGCACGTCCGACAGCCGACGCGACATTCTGGAAGGATTCTTGGGGCTTCGCAGCAAGCTGTTCGACATGGGGCTTCGCGGGTTCCAATGGTTGGACGGCATCTTTCTCGAGAATATCGAGGCGCAGGCAAACCGCGATCCTGGGGATATCGATGTCGTTACATTCGTCGCCGATCCGCTGGGCCGCCATGAACTGGAGAAACTGATCGGTGAGAACTCCTGGCTGAGGAAGCCAAACGAATTGAAACGGACGTACCACGTACACCACTTTCTCCTTCCTTTGGGAACCGAACCGCGCCTACTGGTGGAGTTTGTGTGCTATTGGTACGGACTATTCTCGCACCGGCGGGATGGACTTTGGAAGGGAATGCTCACCGTGGATCTCGAGGATCGGAGTGAGGACACTGCCGCCACCAAATTGCTGGGGAACATGTCATGAACGCCCGGACTTTCTTTCAACACGAAATGGTACAGCTCCGCCAATTGCTCGACCAATCGCAGGACGATCCGATTCTTGCTCCCCAGTTGCAGCAGCGACTCGAGAACGTCGAAAACGAACTGAAGGCGATCCAACCCGACAAGGAGGCCCTGTTTCCCATGGAGCCGATTCCTGCAAGGCCCAGGGTTGCCCTATTTCTAACGGGAGCCGCGGTCCGCGACAGCGAAGGCATCCGGCCCGGGCTGGCGGGCGAGGCGCTCATTCAATATGAAAAAATGTTTACCGAGCAGGCGTTGCACGACGAGCGCGAGGCTGCCCGCGCCGCAGGGCGAGAGCGCCGGCGCCGGGGTTCGCCCATCCCGTCGTTGCTCTTCACGGGTACTCCCCGCGGTTCGTTCGGGCTGGAGTTCGCCCCGCAGCCATTGGAGGATCGCGGGTTGCTCCCCGTGCACGCGAAATCGCTGAAGAACATTGCCGAAACGCTGCTGCACGTGAGTTCCGCCGAATCCAATTGGGACGAAACGATCGAAGGCATCCTGCCGCGCGTGCTGCAGCCCATGAAGCAGTTCCTGAGGACGCTCGCTCAGCACGGTGCGGAAGTGCGCCTCGCCTTCTCGGACGGCCCGTCGAAGTCCATCGACGCCGACCGCATCAAACAGGTGTCCGAGCGACTGGAGCGAGAATGGGACGAAGAGGAAATCGAAGTGAAGGGAGTGTTCCGAGGATTCACTTGGGAAACGACCGTATTCGACTTACTACCGGAGGATGGCACCGTCATTAGCGGCACCATGGCCGACAGCCTCACGGAGGAGGATTTTGAGCGTATCGCGCCATTGACGAACCGGCGTTGCACTGCCAAGCTCCAAGTGACCACGCTGCGGCCCGTTACGGGGCCACCGCGCAAGAAGTATCTCCTGCTCGATGTGATTCCGGAAGACACAGCACAGGAACCAACCGGCAACGGGACCGGTGAGTGACGCGCGATTTGGGTGCCTCACAAACAGAATGGAGAACGGTATGGTTTACCGAGGACACGTCAAAGGCGGGGTCGTGGTTTTCGACTCGCCGGTCACCTTGCCTGACGGGGCCGAGGTTCGCGTGGAGCTTCTGCCCGCGGAGGCCGAGGGCCCACTGCTGGACGAGCAGGGGCGCACGCTGGGCCAGAAGCTCATGAAGTACGCCGGCCGCGCCGTCGGCCTGCCGGAGGACGCCGCCGGGCAGCACGACCACTACCTGTACGGGACGCCCAAACGATGAAACGCGTTTTCGCCGATACGGTGTACTACATTGCCCTGACGAACCCGCGCGACCAGTATGCGGCGGCCACAATGCAGTTCACCGCCGAGTTTTCCGGGGCGTTCGTCACGACGGCGTGGGTGCTGGCCGAGGTGGCAAACGCACTGTCGCGAGGGCTGAACCGCGGGTTGTTTTGCGAGTTGTATCACGACCTTGCAACCGACCCCCGCATTACGATCGTGCCGGCCGCGCAAGACCTGTTTGAGCAAGGGCTGGAGTTGTTTGAGAAGCGACTCGACAAGAACTGGTCGCTCACCGACTGCATTTCGTTCATCGTCATGCAGGAATACGGGCTGGCCGAGGCGCTGACCGGCGACCACCATTTCGAGCAGGCCGGGTTCATCGCTCTGCTGAAGCCCGGCACGTAATTTATCGCCAATCCAGAACCCAAAAATCTGAATATCCAAATGGCTACGACTATCCGAGAACGCGTCGGCAAGGCGCTGGAACTCCTGAACGAAGGGCTGCTGCCGTTCGTCGAGCGGGAGCTGAAGGCGGTCCACG
>PWXP01000002.1 GCA_003561895.1 Planctomycetaceae bacterium
GCGGCACGGCCACCACGCGCAGGCTGCGGATCGTGCCCCGCGGCACGCCGTCCATGCCGCGGTACACGTCTTGCAGCAGGTACCGGCCTTCCTGCGGCCCGTCCCATTGGGGCAACTCGGCGATGACGGGTGGGCGGGGGCGCGGCCGGACCGGCAGCGGTGTGAGGCTCGATATGTCCGGATCGCGGTACAGCAGTTCCAGGTTGCCCAGCGAATCGGCCAGGTACACGCCCATCGACGCGATGGGGTTTCTCTTCGGGTCCATCAGCATCCTGTGCCTCGGCAGCGGGGCGTCGCTCCAGGCCACCAGGAAGAAGTCTTCCGAGAGCGGGTGCGGGTTCAGGTAGTAATGCCGCGGCCAGCCCTCGCTTTCCGGGAAGCGCACCTCGGGCGTCAGGCGCCGCAGCGGCCCTTCGCCCTCGGTGCCCCGCGTGCGGTCCAGCAGCACGATCGACCCGCCCAGGTTCGAATGGTGCGCCGAGGCGGTGAACATGAGCTTCTGCGAGCCGGGCACCGGCTGCGCCTCGAACACGCAGTCGAGCACCTTGGTGTAGTTGCCGTACACGAGCTGCGGGTTCGTGCCGTCGGGGTTCTTCGACCAAAGGCTCATGAACGACTGGTTGAAGCGGTCGATGTAGTCCCACCGGGCGTACAGGATGCGGCCGTCGGAAGCCACGAACGGCGTCCACTCGAAGTTCTCGAACGCCGAGATGGGCAGCAGGCCCGTCCCGTCGGGGCGCATGCGGTGCAGCGTGAACACGGCCACCGGCCGGCGGTTGTCGCCGCCGCAGCGGACGTAGCTGTCGGGCATGTCCGGCACGTCGAGCGTGGCCTGGGCCGTGCAGGGGGTCACCTGCACCGAGCGGCCCTTGCGCGTGGAAAGGAACACGATATCGCCGTTGGGCAGGTACCGGGGGTCGAAACTGTCGTACTTGCCGTGCGTCAGCCGCCGGAAGCCCGAGCCGTCCACGGCCATCTCGTACACCTGGTAGAAGGCATCCTCGGGCAGGTTGTCCTTGTTCACTTTGTCGCCGATTCTGTGAACTTCCGGGTAGTACTTCGCGTAGGCGAACAGCACGCGGGTGCCGTCGAACGACAGGTCGGGGCGGATGAAGCTGCCCACCTCCCACCCTTCGGTCAGGGAGCGCAGGCGGGGCTCCTCGGTCTTGAATCCTTCGAGCAGGTACAGCCCGCCGCCGCCCCGCGACCACCAGCCGTAGTATTCGTCGGACATGTGCGGGAAGCCGGGCGGAATGCGCTTGGTGAACAGGATCGCGTCGAAGTCCAAGAGCGGGTTGCTCAGGGCCATGCGCCGCACGGCCCATCGGGCCTGGAAGTAGAGGGCCTGCCGCTGGTCGGCCAGTGCGCCCTCGGGAAGCTGCGCGAGCCGCGCCTGCACGCGCTCGAGTTCCCGCACCTGATCGTCGACGTTCGCGCCCAGCGGGCGGAGCTTCTCGGCCAGCTTCATGCCGCGGGCGACGACCCGATCGGTCTGGTACACGCGGTCGTGCCCGGCGGCCCCGGCAGGACTCGCCTTGGACCATTGGCTCAGGCTGCTTTGAGTGGCGGGCTTGCCCAGGGCGACGTTCTCGGCACCTGCGGCCGGGTACACCTGCACTTCATCGAGATGGAAGTAATTGCGGCCGGGAAGCTGGAGCCGGACGAACCGGGCGCGGCGGCCGGCCAGATCGACCTCCAGCGGCTTGCCGTCGGAGTGGCCCCAGAAGTCGGTGCCGTCGTGCTGGTATGCCTGGCGGAAGTCCTTGCCGTCGTCGCTTAGCAGCACCTTGATGCGCCGGTTGCGCGAGCCGGTGGCGTCGCACCGGTTGTAGAGCGCCACGCGGCCGAGTTCGATCCGCTCGCCAAGGTCGACCTGCCACCAGGGATCGTCCTCTATTTCCGTGTGGAATCCCCAGGTGCCGTCGATCACGCCGTCGACGCCGCCGGCAGCGTCGGCCTCGCGGGTGAGGCTGTCGGCGGCGGAACCGTCGGGCACGCCGCGCAGCTCGTCCTGGAGCAGCCAATCGGCCTCGATTTGCTCCGGTCCGACGGCCGGTTCGGCCGCCATGGCCAGAGTGCCAAGGGACAGGAAACATGTGAGAAAAACGGCTCGCAACTTCATGGCACGCTCCTTGTATGTAGCCGTTCACGGTCCTGAGGCACGCCAAGTACCCCAGAAGAACGGCAAACGAATGTATTCTAACACGCGGGAATCGTACTGGTCAAGCCCCGGCATGGCCCGATTCCCGGAAAAGCCAAGCAGGACTGCTGATACGTTTCCTATCATTGTGGTAGTCATCGCAAAAATAGATTGCAAGGGGCTGGAACCCGAATTCCCAAAAACGGCCTATCGACCGCCCCTGGGGGCGGTGGCGGGCCGCGAGCCCCGCGCCCACCTCCGCGCGGCCCGGTGCGCCCGAGCGAAGCCCTGCCGGCGTGCGACGGGCAAATTGCCCTTGCCAAGCCGGCACGATGTGGGTAACGTCTCGCACCATGAAAACGCGGGAAACGCACCAACAGGACAAACGAAAACGGGCGGCCGACCGGGCTA
>PWXP01000663.1 GCA_003561895.1 Planctomycetaceae bacterium
GCGGGCCGCCATCGCCCGCGCCCTGATCGCCCAGCCCGACCTCCTCCTGGCCGACGAACCGACCGGCAACCTCGACCACGCCACCGGCATGGAAATTCTCGACCTGCTGCGAACCTTGAACAAACGGCACGGCCTCACTATAGTAATGGTCACGCACGATCCGGTCATCGCCCGCATGGCCGACCGCACCCTCGGCCTGGTCGACGGCCGGATCGCACCGTGAACCGCCCGGGCGGTAACCTGCCCCCTATCGGGGTGCCCCCCTCGCACGGGGCGTTGCCGTTTCGAATGCTTCGAGGTCCATCACAACCCCCCATCCCCCGGCTCCGCCATGGCACTGAAGGTCTACATCAACGGAACCCTATACGATAAAGACGACGCAAAGATCAGCGTCTACGACCACGGGCTGCTCTACGGCGATGGCGTGTTCGAAGGCATTCGCAGCTACGGCGGCAAGGTGTTCCGGCTGCAGGAACCCCTCGACCGCCTCTGGGATTCCGCCAAGGCCCTCTGGCTGGAAATCCCCACCAGCAAGCCGCAGATGGCCCGCAACATCCAGCGCATGCTCGAAACCAACGGCATCGAGGACGGCTACGTCCGCGTCCTGGTAACCCGCGGGTGTGGTACCCTCGGCCTGGACCCCAACCGGTGTACCGACCCGCAGGTAATCATCATCGCCGACACGGTCTCGCTGTACCCCAAGGAGCTGTACGAAAAGGGCCTGGCGATCATCACGGTCAGCACGGTGCGGAGCCATCCGGCCGCGTTGAGTCCGCGTATCAAGTCGCTCAATTACCTGAACAATATCCTGGCGAAGATCGAGGGCCTGCAGGCGGGGTGCATCGAGGCGCTGATGCTCAACCACAAGGGCGAGGTGGCCGAATGCACCGGCGACAACATCTTCCTGGTGCGCCGGGGACGCATCCTCACGCCGCCGAACGAGGCCGGCATTCTCGAAGGCATCACCCGCGACGCGGTAATGACGCTCGCCCGCGAAGCCGGTTACGACATGCGCGAGACGCCGCTGACGAAGCACGACGTTTACATTGCCGACGAGTGCTTCCTGACCGGCACGGCGGCCGAAGTGGTGCCCGTAGTGAAGGTCGACAGCCGCACCATCGGCGACGGCACGCCCGGCCCCGTCACGGGCGAACTCATGCAGCGCTTCCACGAACTGACGCGAAGCTGAACCGCCGGCGGCCCTCGCGGCGGGAACACGCTTGCCGTGGAACCCGCCAGCGGCCGCGTTGAAGTTCACGCTTCGGCGTGCCGGATGTTTCCCAGAAAAGAACTGCCTCCCCTTTTCCTACCCGCATCCTACACTTCTTGGGCGCGTTCGACCAGGTACTCCCGCGATTTGCGCAGCGCGGCGGTCATGGCTTCCGGCTCGGGCTCGCCGTGCATGAACGGGTTGACGTACCAGCGGTAATCGACCTTCGCCAGGGCGGCCAGCCAGGGGGTGAAGTCGGTCGGCCCGATGCCCGGAAGCTGCGCCGTGCCCGGCTGGGCCTGCCACGCGTAAAAGAATAGCAGCCGCTCGCCGCAAATGGCAATGGCCTCCTCCACCGCGGCGTCGATCCGCTGCAAGTGGTACGGCGCCAGCGCGATGCCCAGCCGGGGGTGGTCGGCGAAGTCCATAAACGCCTTCAGCGAGTCGAGGCTGTTCATCAACTGCCCGCTGTGGTTCTCGATGGCCAGGTGCACGTTGTGCTCCTCGGCCAGTTCCAGCTCAGGCTTCAGCGCTTCGACGAACTCCTTCATGCGGGCGACCATTTCCTCGGGCGGGCGCCGGCGCGTGTTGCCGCGAACGGCCACGCCGCCGCCCATCGCGCCGATGAAGTCGGCGTACTTCGGAAACCCGCCGCGGTACACCGAGTACGCATACGGCTTGAGTTTGGTCCGCTCGAGCACCCCCTTGAGCCCGTCAGGGCCCAGGCGGTCCTTCGCGTCGTCGAGGTGGGGGCAGCCGGCGTGCGGCGACCAGATGTCGATCGCCTCGAAGCCCAGTGCCGCGATCCGCTCGCACGCTTCTTCGATCGTGAGGCTCATGTAGTGGATCGACGAGGTCGAGAGGCGCATTTGCCACGGTTCGGGCGGGGCGGCCCACGCCGGGGCGCCGGCCGCGCAAGCCGCCGCGGCGGTTGTCGACTGCGCGAGAAACCGCCGGCGGGAAACGCCGGCAGGGTGATTCTTGCTGTTGTCATTCTGCGCAAACTTCATTTGGGTCTCCTGGATAGGTTCCCAGCGCCACCGGCCGGCTTGCCCGGCCCGGAGCGCTGGTCAGTGGGCTATAACGTGGTGTTCATTTCCTCCCGTTGTTGCACACAAGTTCCCATCGCCACCGGTCGGCTTGCCCGGCCCGGAGCGCTGGTCAGTGGGCTATAACGTGGTGTTCATTTCCCTCCCGTTGTTGCACACAAGTTCCAACCGCCACCGGTCGGCTTGCCCGGCCCGGAGCGCTGGTCAGTGGGCTATAACGTGGTGTCCATTTCCCCCCGTTGTTGCACACAAGTTCCCATCGCCACCGGCCGGCTTGCCCGGCCCGGAGC
>PWXP01000402.1 GCA_003561895.1 Planctomycetaceae bacterium
ATGCAGGAGTGTCCGCCTCTTTGCCAAGAGAGATTCTTCAAAAAGCATCGCTATCAATGCTAGCACCATTGGCGCGCTTTGGGATCACACCCCACGAAGACTCGGTAGACAGCGTGGCTTGGTCCACCGACGGAGCGAGGATCGTCAGCGGGTCGGGGGACCAGACCATGCGGGTATGGGACGCGGCCAGCGGCCAGTGTTTGGAGGTGATTCAGGGCGGCGGCGACATGGCGGCGATCGCCGCCGGTGCTCCCCACTTTCCCTGGCGGGCCATCAACCGCAGCCAGGAAACGGTCCTGGAACCTACCGCCGGCGGCCTGCCGGTCGCCCGGTTCTCTGAGGCCATCGACCACATCGCCACCCACCCCGGCGGCCGCTGCTGGTCCGGCGCCGTCGACAGCCATCTGTATCTGCTCACCCTCGAAAACGCCCCGCCGGCGCCCCCTACTAACGGGTCAAGCGTTTGAAGTGCGAATGGTCCTCCGTCGGCCTGTTCCCGCCGGAGGTCGTTTACCAGGCCGGCAACATCCTCCACCACACCGGCCGCTGCGAGCATGCCGGTTTTGATTTGACGATGTGAGAGACTGCCTCGCCTGAACCTGTCTCTGTGTCCTCCGTACCTGTTGTGTGGGCTTGAGATAACTTTGAAGCATTTCGATTTCACCGACAAACCGCCGGCTTTCTTCGCTCTCCACCACACGGAGAACCTCGGCAAGGTGGTCCTGATACCAGACGCCCCAATCCGCTCGGTCAAAGTCGCACTGCTCCTGCCAGTCGTGCATATCAAGCCACTGGACGTGGCTGATGCTCAACGGGGGCTGCACCTCCGTCTCGCTCTCGACGAGGATGGTCTGGATATTACCGCCTGTAACACCGATGGCGATGGCGATCTCGTCGCGGCAGACGCCGGGGTCTCGGGTGGAATACTTCGAGAGGAAGGAGACGACACGCTGGCTGTGCAGGATGCCGTCCGTGATGGCGCGCCGCCAGTCGTCCCCCGCCTTGATGTCCGTCTTGTCAAACCAGACATCATGGCCTCGCTGCTCCAAGTCGCCCTTGATACGGCGAACCAGTTTCTCGTTTGCGTCGTGCCCGTAACTGAGAAAAATCCGCAGGGGGGAAAACGGTTTCAATTCCTGCATCTGGCCATGCGTCGGGCAGATCCAAAACGTTCCCACTTGGGCAAGTTGCTCGTTGCACTGCGGACAAGATCTGCTATACGGCTCGTCAGATCGGGGAGCGTCGCTTGTCATGATTCTTCTCTGGTGGGTCGAACTTATTCTCTGGAATTTCCGAATACCCGGGCCGACGTGCATGCCGTAAGGATGCGGGAGAAATCGGATCGTGCCAAGGAGGGGTGGTGTGCCCGAAATCGAGCTTGTCATCAACGTCCCCCAATTGCGTCCGATGCCGCCCACGTCGAAGCAACCGCTGCTCGGCTGGATGTCCGGCTTTGGCCTTGCCCGCGGGCACCCAAAAGTTCAGCAGGAGCCCGGGCAGCGTGTGTGAGTAGTACGTGTCATCGTACCAGCGGGGCGGAATCCAGGACCAGCCGGAATGGTCACTCTACGGATAAAACGAGTTCATGTTGCCCTGGTCAAGCTGGGGACAGCAGCTCTTCGAGCAACTCGCGCAGCTCGCCGGCAACCTCGCGGGGCGATGTGCCGACGTCGACGGTGCATACGGCGATTCTCGGCGAAGCGGCGTCTGCCGGGGGGAGCCGATAGGTGGCGACGTGCCGCTCGAAACCGGCGTGGCGAGGGAATAGCAGGATCACCAACGGGCAGTCGTACTCCTTGGCGTAGGCGTACATCTGGTACATGTCGGTCTGCGGCACTCCGTTGTGGGCCGCGGATCGGTCCAGCAGCTTCCATTTCGTGTCGATCAGGCACATGAGCTTCCGGTGCTGATAGACCCCAATGTCCGGTATCAGGCGGAACTTCGGCTGATGACCCCGCACGAGCAGATGGCGCCCTCGCACCTGCCCGACCCCGACGTACTCCGGCGGGCATACCCAACGCTGCATCAGGGATGCAATGTAGGCCTCGAAGACCATGTTCATGTCGAACAGCAGGCTGTACGTCTCGACGGCCCCGGACCGGTCCGGCGACTGCCCGCACAGGAACCGTTTGGCCAGGGCAACCAGCGGCGCGAATCGGTCGGTTCGCCGGTCGGTTGCGATGTTGTCGAGCTGGCACCGCTCGAAGCGGGCGTCGGACACCTCGTCGAATTCCATCAACAGGGCCAACGTGTCGCGGCGAATATCGTGCATCAGGGCGTGCCGGCGGCAGATTTGCAGCGCCGCCTTGAGCAACTGCGATAGCGGCACGTCGTGGAGGAATTCATCACAGCGAGTGAAGAAGCGCTCCGCGTGCAGCCGATTATCGCGGATTTGTCGCTGAAACAGCAGCTTGCCCTTGAGGAAGGTCCGGTTGCGATCCTGCTTCCGGTAGTTCGCAATCCGGCCTCGGCGCCACTCCAGCGTGAGATGGTCGAGGTAGACCCTCATGAAGGCGTCGAGCACCGTCGCGGCCCGGCCTGCCTGTGC